>NZ_JBGUAX010000007.1:300000-406969 GCF_041821065.1 Egicoccus sp. AB-alg2
TCTGGGCCGTGGACGGCGGGTCCATCGACTTCGGGATCGCGCTGCGGGCGACGGTCAGCTCGTACGGCGGCTGGCGGTTGAAGCCGAACCGTTCGGCCATCCCGATCAGTTCCTCGTCGCCGAGTTCGACGCCGAGCCGGGCGAACACCGTGTTGCACGACACCCGCATCGCGTCGGCGAGCGAGACCGTGTCGCCGTCGGCGCAGTCGCCGCCGCCGAAGTTGCCGATGTCGGAGGCGGTCTGCGGGACGTCGTAGGTGCCCTCGTCCGGGAACGCCGTCTCCGGTGACAGGCCGTTCTCCAGCCCGGCGGCCGCGGTGACGAGCTTGAAGGTCGACCCGGGCGGGTAGGTCTCCGCGATGGCGCGGTTCACCAGCGGCCGTTCCGGGTCGTCGCGAAGCGGCTCCCAGGCCTCGCGGATGGCGGCCGCGTCGTGGGTCGACAGCGGGCCGGGATCGAAGCTGGGGTTGGCGTAGCTGGCCAGGACGGCACCACTGCGCGGGTCCAGGGCGACCACGGCGCCGATGCGGCCCTCCAGCGCGTCGGCGGCGGCCTGCTGCGCTTCGGGGACGATCGAGAGCTCGATGGTGTTGCCGGCCCGGTCGCGGGTGAACAGCAGGTCGCCGAGGTTCTGGGCCAGCACCTCGAGCGGCTGCCCGATGAGGTCCTCGTTCATGGCCGCCTCGAGCCCCGACCGGCCGAGGATGAACGAGTAGTAGCCCGTCAGGTGCCCGTAGAGCTCACCGCCCGGGTACTCGCGCAGGTAGCGCAGGTCACCCTCGGTCTCCAGCGAGCGGGCGATCGCCTCCTCGCCGACCACGATGGCGCCGCGCTCGATCTGGTACTCGCGGATCAGCAGGCGCCGGTTGGCGGGGTGGTTCGCGAGGTCGTCGGCCTGCACCAGCGCGATGAGGTTCAGGTTGACGAACAGCACCCCGAACAGCAGGAGGGTGAAGGTCGCGACCCGGCCGATCTGCTTGGTCATCGGCCGACCTCGGCGGGGGCGGCGCGCCGGCTGCCGACCCGGCGGCCCGCACGGTCGAGCACCCGACCACGCGCCGAGCCGCGCGACTCGTCGCTGATCCGCAGCAGCAGCGCGATCAGCACGTAGTTGCCCAGCAGCGACGAGCCGCCGTAGGAGACGAACGGCAGGGTGATGCCCGTCAGCGGCACGACCCGGGTGAGCCCGCCGATGATCACGAACGTCTGCAGCGCGATCGTGACCGTCAGGCCCAGCGCCAGCAGGGTGCCGAACTCGTCGCGGGCCGTCAGCGAGATCTTGTAGCCACGCACGACGAGCAGCAGGAACGCGACCAGCAGCGCGGTGGCGCCCAGCAGCCCGAGCTCCTCGCCGACCACCACGAAGATGGCGTCGGTCGACGAGAACGGCACGTCCTGGGGGCGCCCGCCGCCCAGCCCGGTGCCGGTGAGCCCGCCGGTGCCCAACGCGAACAGACTCTGGGCGAGCTGATAGCCGGCGTCGGTCACCTGGGACCACGGGTCCAGCCAGATCGACACCCGGACCCGCACGTGACCGAACAGCTGGTAGGCGATCGTGGACCCGATCGCGAACGCCACCAGCCCGAGCAGCGGGTAGGCGAGGCGGCCCGTGGCGACGTAGAGGACGGCGAGGAAGGCGCCGAACAGCAGCAGCGCGGAGCCGAGGTCGCGCAGACCCGCCATCACCACCAGCGCCGCGAACGTCGCCAGCAGCACGGGCGCGAGGTGCCGCGGCGCCGGGATCAGCAGCGGGCCGAGACGCTGGTTGGCGACCGACAGCAGGGCGCGTTTGCGCTCCAGGTAGCCGGCCAGGAACACCACCATCGTGATCTTGGCCAGCTCGCCGGGCTGGAAGCGCATCCCGAAGACGTCGATCCACAGCTGCGCGCCGTTGATGACGCCGGCGGTCAGCCCGGGCACCAGCGGCAGCACCAGCAGCACCAGTGTCACCAGGCCGAAGGTGTACTGGTAGCGCGAGAGCTGCCGCACGGCCGGTACCACGACCAGGACCCCGCACATGGCGGCCACGGACACGGCGGTCCAGATCGTCTGCGTCGTGGCGAGGTCGCTGCCCGCGGCGAGGTCGACCCGCCTGACGAACACCAGCCCCAGACCGTTGAGCAGGAACGCGAGGGGCAGCAGTGTCGGATCGGCGTCGGGGGCGACCGCCCGCACGACGAGGTGGGCCACGATCGCGATCACGGTCAGCGCGACGCCGGTGACGATCGCGCTGGGGGGCAGTTCGGGGCCCTGCGACCAGCCGAGCAGCATGCTGGCGAACACGGTGATGACGACCGCGAAGGCGAGCAGGCGTGCCTCGGTCGAACGCAGCTTGTTGCCGGAGCGGCGCTCGGCGCCGCGACCGGTCCCGGTCGCCGCGCTCACGGCTGGTCGGCCGTGTCGTCGGTGTCGGTCGCCGTGTCGGTGGTGGGGTCGCCGGCGGTGTCCTGCGCACCGGCGGGTTCCTCCTCGATGCCGGTGCCGCCGATGCCGTCCTCCGCGCCGGCGGGCTCGTCGCGGCGTGGCGCACCGGCCACGATGCGGCGGGCGACGCCCCGGTCGGGGGCGTGGATGCCGTCCTCGAGCGCCGGGCGGTACCAGGCCGGGACGTCGTCGACCGTCAGGTCGGTGCGTTCCACGACCCGCGCGAGGTTCCAGGTGCCGATCGAGAAGTCGACGCCCTGATAGATGACGACCTGCTCGTCGTCCAGACCCACGAAGTACTGCTGGCTGAGCAGGAACCGTCCGCCGACGAAGACGACGGCAGCCAGCACCGCCAGCCCCAGCAGACCGGCCGCGAGCCGGCCGACCCAGCCACGCGAGCGGCCCTCGTCGGCCGGCGTGTGACCGCCCGGGCCACCGCGTCCGAGCGAGCCGTAGTTGCCCAGGCGGCCGGCCCAGTCACCCGATGGTGACTCGTCCCGGGTGCTGATCGCGACGGGAGCGCCGCGGCTGCGACGCTCCCCCGGTGTGGTCTCGCCGCGAGCGGCCGTGCCGGCCGCGGCCGCGGCGCCGCCGTGTTTGGCAGACGGAGGTTCGTCCGGGCCGTCGGGGTCACAGCGCAGGAGCACGAGCGTGATGTTGTCGGGACCCCCGCGGGCGTTGGCGGCCTGGATGAGGCGCTGGATGACGTGCTCGGGGTCCTCGCCGCTGCGCAGCTCCTCGGCGATCTCCTCGTCCTCGAGCACCCCGGTCAGCCCGTCGGAGCACAACAGGACCTGGTCGCCCGGTTCGACGTCGATCGTCATCGAGTCGACCTCGACGTCGCGCGCCACGCCGATGGCCCGGGTGATGATCGAACGCTGCGGGTGGGAGGCGGCCTCCCGGCGCGTGATCTGGCCCGCGTCGATGAGGTGCTGGACGAGCGTGTGGTCGTCGGTGAGCTGGCTGAACTTGTCGTCGCGCAGCAGGTAGGCCCGCGAGTCGCCGACGTGGGCGACGTGCAGACGCCGACCCTCCAACATCGCGGCCGTCAGCGTGGTTCCCATGCCGCGATAGGCGGGCTCCTCCTCGGCCATGCGCGAGACGATCTCGTTGGCCTCCACGATCGCGCGACGCAGGGCCTCGTCGGCGTCGTCGGCGTCGGCGAACACCTTGCCGTCGAGGGCCTCGACGGGACCGAGCGCCGTGGCGGACGCGATCTCGCCGGCGAGGTGGCCGCCCATCCCGTCGGCGACGGCGAAGACGCTCTCCGCGACGAGGAAGGAGTCCTCGTTGCCCTCGCGGACGCGGCCGACGTCGGTGCCGCCGGTGGCGACCATGCGCCTCATCGACGTACCTCGATGCGCGTCTTGCCGAGGCGGAGCTGGTCACCGGCGGCCAACGGGGTCGGGCGGGTCACCTTGGCGCCGTTGAGGTAGGTGCCGTTGGTGGAACCGAGGTCGCGGACCGACCAGCCGCCGTCGTCGGGCAGGATCTGGGCATGCTCGTCCGAGACGTAGACGTCGTCGACGACGACATCGACGCCCGACGAGCGACCCAACGTCACGCCATGCCCTCCGAGCCCGTGGGTCCGCGTGCCGCCGTCCGGCCGATGGACGACGATCTCACGCGGGATCTTCCGGGACTTGCGCGGTGAGGGTGCCGGGGCCGGTGCCTTGGGGCGGGCCGGTGCCGACGCCGAGCGACGGGGGCCGTAGAGGTCGACCACCACCGCCCGGAGGGTGCGCGCGAGGAAGAGGTAGAGCAGCAGCAGCAGCCCGAACTTCAGGACCGTGAGCAGCGCTCCTGTCACTCCCGGCCCTCCACCAGTTCGACGACGGCGTCGCCGAGCTCGATGCGGTCACCGGGCGCCACGGGCTGCTCGGCCGCGTGCACCCCGTTCACGCTGGTGCCGTTGGTCGAGTTCAGGTCGACGACCCACCACGTCTCGCCGCGCCGGACCAGGGCGGCGTGCTCACGCGACACGGTCGAGTCGTCGAGGGTCACGGTGCACGAGTTGAGCCGGCCCAGGGTCACCCGCTGGCCGGTGAGCGGGGTGGTGGTGCCCTTGCCCGGGCCGTTGGCGATGCGCAGCTGCAGGGTCGCCCGGGCGTGGGTGACCACCTGGGTCTGGTCCAGCCCCGGCGGTGGGCCCGTGCTGCGGGTGGGCGGCGGCGCGCTGGCCGGGGCGCCGGACGGCGCGCGCGAGCCGCCACGCAGGCGGGCGCCGGAGGGTGCCGAGGGGTCGACCACCTCGACGCGGCCGGCCAGGTCGTACATCCCGAAACGGACCTCGTCGAGCGCCTCGATGCGGACCTTCACCGGCCCGCGCAGCGACCAGCCCCGGTCGGTGCTGGTGCGCACCACCACCTCGGCGAGCTCGCGCGGCAACGACGCACCGAACGACGACAGCCGGTCGTGGTCACGCGGGCTGACGTGGATCCGGTAGACGTTGGGGACCACCACCCCGTCGGCCGTGACGTGCTGGTTGTCCTCGGCGTAGCGTTGCAGCGCCTTGGCGAGTTCGACGGGCTGCAATCCGGACCGGAAGGCGCGCGCGAAGAAGCCCTCGACGGCGCCCTCGAGGCGTCGCTCGAAGTCCTGTAGCACGCCCATCGCTATCCGGTGTCCGACTCGGCTCGTACGTGGGTTTCCGGGGCGGCGCGCAAGAGCCACCCGGTGGTGCGGTACCCAGCCGACTCGGCACCTACGCCCGCTCGAACGAAGTTCGCGCGGAGCCTAGCTCAGCCCTGTCCCGGGGCACCCGTCCGATCGTCGCGCAGGGTGCACGTCGGCGCGCTCGCCTGTCCAGTCGAGGGTCACGTTGCCGACCTTCCGCGACGGGTGGTACCGTCCGCGCCTCCACCTGGGCGGGTGGCGGAATTGGCAGACGCGCACGGTTCAGGTCCGTGTGTCCGTAAGGACATGGGGGTTCAAGTCCCCCCTCGCCCACCAGGCGCAACCGGGCCGCGATGCCCGGTTCGCGCCGAGAATCGCCGGAACGCCCTCGCCCACCGCGAGGGCGTTCTCCGTTTCCTGCGACGCCGGGGGGACGTCGAGGTTGGAGGCGAGACAGCGACTCGAGGTCGGCCCGGCGCCTGCACGGTCGGCCCAGCGCTGCACGGTCGGCCCAGCGCGTCACGGTCGGCCCAGCGCGTCACGGTCGGCCCGGCGCTGCACGGTCGGCCCAGCGCTGCACGGTCGGCCCAGTGCTGCACGGTCGGCCCAGTGCTGCACCGGTGCGACGCTGGCTCGACCGTGCGGCAGGACACCGACGTCGAGGAACCGGTACGCCGACGGAGCCTCGACCACCACCATGGGTGCCAGGTTCTCGCGGGAGTCGTCGAACCCGCGCACGGCCTCCGCGCCCCTCGGCGATCACGCTGCACCCGTCCTGAACGCCGGCCATCTCGGCCGGCGCGGGGTGGGTGGCCCGCGGTCGCGGTCGATCAGGACGCCCGGTAGCCGAGGCCCTTCGCCGCCAGCGCGTCGCCGAGGATGGCGATCGCCTTGGGACCGACGCCGTGGATGGCCAGGAGTTCTCTCTCCGAATGGTCCGCCACCTGCTGCAGGCTCATGATGCCGTTGCGGGACAGTTCGCGCGCGGCGGTCTTCCCGATCGCGTCCGGCAGATCACCGACCGGCCGGATGTCGGGTGTGGCGGCCATGGCCTCTCCTTCTCGTCCCGCCGCTCAGTCGGTCCTGCGCGGGTCGCGGCGAAGGACGCAGAACTCGTTGCCTTCGGGATCAGCGAGCACCACGAACGGATCGTCGGCGCGCTGGCCCACGTCCACCCGGGTGGCGCCGAGCGTGAGCAACCGCTCCACCTCGGCATCGACGTCACCGTCCACGGGTCGCAGATCGGGATGGTTGCGGTTCTTGTGCTGCTTCGGCGTGGCCGTGTTCTGGAGCCACAGTGTCGGCATGCTCGGCGACGCCTCGTCCGGCGGGTAGAGCTTGGCCGACCCGTCGTCGCCCGCGTCGACCGTGTAGCCGAGGGCCTCGGACCAGAAGCGCGCCATCCGCGTGACGTCGCGGACGTCGAGGGTCCACTGGACGAAGTGGACGGTCACGGCTGCACCTCCACGGTCGCGGCGTCAGTCGACCGTAGTCGTGCGCCCGGCCGGATCGAGGTGCAGGCGCATCAGGACGCGGGGGAAGCCGCCGGAGACGGATGTCGTGTCGGCCGCCTTGGTGAAGCCGGCGCGCTCGAACAGCGCGCGCGTGCCGACGTACGCCATGGTGAGGTCGACCTTGGCGCCCTGGTTGTCGACGGGGTAGCCCTCGACGGCCGGCGCGCCGCGGGCGGCGGCGTAGGCCACGGCCCCGTCGAGCAGCGGACGGGAGATGCCCCTGCCGCGGTGGCCGGGCCGCACGCGGATGCACCAGACCGACCAGACCGGCAGGTCGTCGACGTGGGGGATCTTCGTCGAGCGGGCGAAGGGTAGTTCGGAGCGGGGAGCGACCGCGGCCCAGCCGACGACCTCGTCACCGTCGTAGGCCAGCACGCCGGGAGCGACGGCGCGTTCGCACAGCGACCTGACGTACTCGCCTCGCGCCGGCCCGACGAGCTCCTGGTTGGTGCGAGAGTCGACACGATGGCTGAGGCACCAGCACACCGAGGAGGCCGGGTTCTTCGGCCCGAGCATGGTCGCGACGTCCTCGAACCGCTCGATCGTCGCCGGTTCCACGTGGAAGGCCATGACACCTCCAGAGCCGTCGGCATACACACATCGTGCCCGCAGCCGCGGCTCACAGCCACGGGGTGACGCGGTCGTGGAAGACGTGGAGCTGCTGCACCGGATCGTGGATCGGCCACAGGAGCAGGAGTCGGGCGCCGGCCTGCGCGTAGGCGCTCAGCAGCTCGATGCAATGGTCGGCGGATCCGATCGGCAACTGGGCGGCCAGCTGCCGGGCATCACGCTGCAGGATCGGCGCCAGGACGTCCCGCAGCAGGCGCTCGGCCGGCGCCTGGTCGTCGCTGACGTACAGCCAGACGGTGGCGATCAGGTCGGGGAACGTGGTGGGGTCACGACCGGCCGCGCGCAGATGAGCGTCGAGGCGCCGACGTGTTTCGGCGAACCGCTGCGGTGTGGTGTTGTAGCCGGACGCCATCCAGCCGTCGGCGAGCCGTGACATGGCGCGCAGCCGAAGCTCGGACCCCCAGCTGCCGAACCAGACCTCGGGAGCCACCTCCGGCACGGGAGCCAGGTGGACGTCCCGGAGGTCGTAGAAGTCGCCCCCCTCGGGACCTTCGCCGCGGACCAGGGCCCGGACCGCCGCGAACGCCTCGTCGAACCGAGCCCAGCGTTGGTCGAACGGCAGCCCCACGACGGCATAGTCGGCAGCCGACGAGCCCGGGCCCAGCCCCGCCACGATCCGCTGGTCCGTCAGGCACCCGAGGGTGGTCAGCCACTTGGCGACCACCGCGGGATGCCGGACCACGGGCAGGCTGATGCTCGTCACCAGGGCCATGCTCCCGGCCTGTGCGTGCACCGCCGTCAGCGTGGCCGGGCCGTCCAACCATGGTCGCTGCCAGAGCAGGTGATCGTTGACCGCCAGCGCGGCGTAGTCCAGAGCCGCTGCGGTGACCACGTACTCGCGCAGCTGTGCGGAGCTCGGCAGACCCTGCCCGAAGTCCGTCAACGGCAGGTGCACCCCGAACTGCATCGGCGGCTCCTCGTGCGAGGCCATGTTCCGCGGCCCCGACGGGCAGGGTCAACTCCGGCCGGGAGCGGCCGTCGTGAGGTTGTGCAGGAAACGGGTGCGAATGCAATGAAATGACGTGCGCCCACCGCCCTGACGGTCGGGACAGCGCGCGCGAGCAGCGCGGTGCCACGCAGACCGCCCGCCAGCGCCTACTCGGCCGTATTCGCGTGAGAACTCCGGACTAGAGCGGCTTCGCCAGCCCGCGTTGACCGCGTCGCAACGAAATGGTGTGAGGAGGACGTTGAACCACTGGGTTAACGTCCTCGCGCTTGGCGTCACCACACGACCGAGCCGTCGTTGGACTTCCTGCTCGACGGGGTGCTCGGGCGCACGACCGGACATCGTGCGGGAAGAACTGGGGACACGGGGTTGCTGCGTCTGCTGACCACGCGACTGCCGATGGCGTTCGACGGGACGCCACCGGCCTCGTTGCGTTCCTACGACCCGCCCGGCGAGGGCGGTGACGATGCCTACGCGCATCTGGCCGACACGCTCCGGCCCCACCTGGACGCGGGCCACCTGGTCCTGGCGGTCCTCGACGAGCGCGCGGCCGAGCCGCTGCACGCGCGTCTGCTGGCGGTGCGCTCGGCCATGGAGACCACCCGGCTGGTCGTGCACACGACCGCACTGCCGCCCCTCGGCGCCGCGCTCCTGGTCCGGGCCCTGGCGGAACTGGACGCGGCCGGCGACCTGCCCGCCAGCGTCCTCGCCTCCGGGGTGTCCCGGCTGGAACGCACGGTTCTCGGCGCCGCGTGGCTGCGCTCGGTCGCGAGGCTGCAGCACCCGGCGCCGCCGCTGAAGCTCCATGCGCGCTCGTACCTGCCGCGCGCGGGCTTCGCGGCCGTGGTCGATGACCAGCCGCGGGTCGTGCGCCATCGCGGTGCCGACCACCCCCTGCCCCTGCCGCCCCTGGAGCCGGCCACCGACTGGCGCGTGGTCGTCGGCACCGGACTCGGCGACGTGAGCATGGTCGAGCACACGCTCGCGACCGTCGCGGCCGGCGCGGAGATCGTCCGCGTCCCCAACCGGCGCGCCAGCGCGACCTGGTGGGGCACCGACGACGTCGTCGAGTTGGCCTGCATGCCGCGCTCGCCCAGCCGCCTGCGTGCCGCCGTGCTGGGGGACGGCGGCACCACCACCTGCACCTGGTGCGGCGAGGTCGTCGCCGCCGCCACCTGTCCCCTCTGCGGCGCCCTCTGCGCGACGGCGTCGCCCGCTCCCGGAGCCGCCTCGTGAACCCCCGCCAGCGCCGCGGTGTGCTGCTGATCTCGCTCGCCGGCGTGTGCGCCGTCGCCGTCCTGGTCGCCGTCAGCGGCTACCTGCGGGACGTGCGCGCCCAGCTGGGTCCGATGCTGACGATCGTGGCCACGGCCGGCGACCTGCAGGCCTACACCCCGATTCAGCCCGAGCACCTGGTCACCGCCCAGGTGCCGCAGCGGTGGGCGCCGCCCAACACCTTCCACGACCCACAGGAACTGATCGGGCTGGTGACCGCCGCCGACGTGCCCGAAGGCACGCTCATGACCAGCGGCCTGGTCCGCGAGCGCCCCGCCGTCGAACCGGGCCAGCGCGAGATCGCCATCCTCGTCGACGCGGAGACCGGCGTCGCCGGCAAGCTGCGCACCGGTGACGTCGTCGACATCTTCGCGACCTTCCCGGGCGACGAGACGGCCGGCACCCGCCCCTCGTCGCGCATCGTCGTCCAGCGGGCGCAGGTACTCGAGGTCGGCTCGCTGGTCACCGAGGAGGACGAGACCTTCAACGTCAGCACGAAGGTCCCGATCACGTTCCTGCTGTCCATCGCCGACACGCGCACGCTCACGTACGTGGAGTCGTTCGCGACCAGCATCCGCCTGGCGCTGCGATCCCCGCTGGACGACTCGCTGCTCGACGACGGGCAGACGATCTACCAGCCGGGCCTCGACGACCTCGGACGCGTGGGCGACCCACTCCCGCTGCCCGCTCCCGACGCCACCGCTGCCGATGCCGCCTCCGAGCCGGAGGCGTCCGACGACGACGCCACCGACGACGGCGCGGAGGCCGACGCCGCGGACCCCGATGACGACGCCGACGACACGGACGACGGCGACGCCGACGAGGACGAGGAGGCGGACGCATGATCCGGGCCCTGCTCGCCACCCCCGACGCGGCCCTGACCGCCAACGCCCGCGCGATCCTCGAGGAGGTCGGTGACATCGAGGTCGCCGCGGTCGCCTCGCACGCCTCGGCCGTCACCTCGGTGCTGGGCGACGACGACCGCGACCTCGACGTGGTGGTGCTGCACGAGGACCTCGGGCCGCTGCCGGTGCTCGACCTGGCCCGCGACCTCAACCACCGCTTCCCGGAGGTGGGCGTCGTCCTGCTGGCGCGCGACCCGGCGCTCGACCTGCTGCGCTCGGCGATGTCGGCGGGCGTCCGCTCGGTGGTGCGACTGCCACTGACGCTGGCCGAACTGCAGCTCGCCATCGTCGAGGCCAACGAGTGGGCCCAGACCGTCCAGGGCCGGCTCGCAGCCGTCACCACGCAGGACAAGGGCGCCCGCCTGCGTGGGCGCGTGATCGCGGTGGCGGGCTCCAAGGGCGGCGTCGGCACGACCATGGTCGCCACCCAGCTGGCCCTGCACTTCCAGCGTCAGGACGACCAGCAGCGGGTCGCGCTGCTCGACCTCGACCTGCAGACCGGCGACGTCCGGGCGCATCTCGACCTCACGCACCGTCGCAGCGTCACGGACCTAGTGGAGGTGGCGTCCGAGCTGACGACCGGCCACCTCGACGACGCGATGTTCGCCCACGACAGCGGGCTGCGGGTGCTGCTGCCGCCGGTCGACGGCGAGGACGCCGAGGACCTGGACGCCGCCACCTCGGCCCGCATCCTGGGCGGCATCCGCTCCCGCTACGACGTCGTCGTCATCGACGTCGGCGCCGTGCTGACCGACGCGTCGGCGACCGCCCTGGAGCTGGCCGACGAGGTCGTCGTCGTCTGCACCCCCGACGTCGTCTCGCTGCGCGGCGTCAACCGGCTGACCGCACTGTGGGAGCGGCTGCAGGTCCGCGACGGCGGCGTCCGCGCGCTGCTCAACCGCGCCGACCGGGCCCGCGAGATCCAGCCCAGCCTGGCTGCCCGTGTCGTCGGTGTGCCGATGCTGGAGACGGTGCTGCCCGACGACGTCCCAGGCATCGAGCACGCCACCAACACCGGCGTCCCCGACCGGGTCGCCGGTCGTCTGCGCGACGCCGTGGCGGCCCTGGCCGAGGAGCTCGCCGCCGCGCGCACGGGGCCGGCCGAGGAGGCAGAGCCCAGCAGCGAGCAGGAGCTGACCCGCCGCGTCGCCGCCGCCGAGGCCGGGTCGATCTCCGCGGAGTTCGCCGGGCTGATCCTGCCGGTCGGCATCGTGCTGCTGGTCGTCTGGCAGGCGATCCTGGCCGGCTTCACGACCGTGCTCGCCAACGGCGCCGCCGCGGAAGCGGCCCGGGCGCGCACGGTCGACGCCTCGGCCAACGTGCAGCAGGTTGCCGAGGACTACCTCTTCGGCTACTGGGGCCGCCACGTCACCGCGGCCTCCACGGCCGACGAGATACGGGTCCGCATCCCGGTGCCGATGCTCGTGCCGGGCCCGTCCTCGCCCTGGCGCGTGCAGAGCTCGGCGGGCGTCGTCCGCGAGCCGACCGTGTCCCGCCTCGGCGCCCCGGTGGACGGGCCGGGAGGGGCCCCGGCATGAGGTCGCGCCTGCGTCGCGAGGACGGCGCGCTGTCGGCCGAGTTCGCGGCCGCGGTGGTGCCGCTGACGGTCGTGCTCGCCTTCGGCTGGCAACTGCTGCTGTTCGTCGCGGCCGGCAACTCCGCGGCGCACGCGGCCCGCAACGGCAGCCGCGCCGCCGGCATCGGCGAGACCTGCGCGACCGCGGCCGGCGACGCGCTGCCGCGGTGGCTGCGGGCCGGCGCCAGCGCCGACTGCGCCGGCGAGCGCGTCACCGTCCGCGTCGACGTACCGATCCTGTTCCCGGGCATGGGCTGGGCGTTCGACCTGGAACGCTCCGCCGAGCTGCCCCGCACCGCCCGGGGGATGCCGTGAGCCTCAAGGACCGGGTCAGCCGCCGCCACGACCTCGGTGTCGCGCTGGAGAAGGAGGACGCGACCGACGCGATCACGCGGTTCCGCGCCCAGTTGTTGCGCGAGGCCGACCTGGACGCGCTGGCGCGGCTGGACGCGACCCAGTTGCGGGCCCGGCTCGAGCGCATCGCCGGCAACCTGCTCAACCGCGAGGGCCCGGTGATCTCCGCCGAGCAGCGCGCGACGCTGATCCGCCAGATCGTCGACGAGATGATCGGGCTGGGCGTCCTCGAACCGCTGCTGGCCGATGAGTCCGTGACCGAGATCATGGTCAACGGCTACGACGACATCTGGGTCGAGCGCGGCGGCCGGCTGGCCCGGGACGAGGACCTGCGGTTCGCGTCCGAGGCGCAGCTGTACCAGACGATCGACCGGATCGTGGGTGCCGTGAACCGGCGCGTCGACGAATCGTCGCCGATGGTCGACGCCCGCCTGCCTTCCGGCGAACGCGTCAACGTCATCATCCCGCCGTTGTCGCTGAAGGGCCCGTGCCTGACCATCCGGCGCTTCCCGACGCCCTACACGATGGCGCAGCTCATCGGGCTGGGTTCGCTGGACGAGCCGCTCGCGCAGCTGCTGGCCAGCCTGGTGCGGGCCAAGCTCAACGTCATCGTCAGCGGCGGTACCGGCACCGGCAAGACGACGTTCCTCAACGCGCTGTCGTCGTTCATCCCTCCCGAGGAACGCATCATCACGGTCGAGGACGCGGCCGAGCTGCAGCTGCAGCAGCCCCACGTCATCACCCTGGAGTCGCGGCCGCCGAACGTCGAGGGCCGCGGCCAGGTCACCATCCGCGACCTGGTCCGCAACTCGCTGCGCATGCGCCCGGACCGGATCATCGTCGGCGAGGTCCGTGGCGGCGAGACCCTGGACATGCTCCAGGCGATGAACACCGGCCACGAGGGCTCGCTGGCCACGGTGCACGCGAACTCGCCCGAGGACGCGGTGCTGCGCCTGGAGACGCTGGCCTCCATGACCGAACTGTCGATCTCGTTCGAGGCCCTGCGCGACCAGATCAACAGCGCCATCGACGTGTTCGTCCAGCTGACCCGGGCGGCCGACGGCACCCGCCGGGTCGCCGAGGTGGCCCTGGTCACCTCCAGCCACCGCGAGCCGTTCCGGCTCGCCACCGTGTCCGCGTTCGTGCCCGACCCCTGGACCGAGGACGGCCGCTCGACCGGCCGCTACCTGCACGCCGGGCTGCCCTCCGCCGTCCGGCACCGGCTGCACCAGCGCGGCCTGCGCGTGCCCGAGGCGTTCGACCGCGACCTGAGCGAGGACGCGGTCCAGACCGTCGAGGTGGGCAGGTGAGCGCCGAGCTGTACCCGCTGGCGGTGCTGGGCGCGACGGCGCTCGCCCTCGTGGTCCTGCTGCTGGGGGTGTGGCAGCTCGTGCTGGCCTGGACGGACCGGTCGCTGCTCGAACGCCGCTCCGAGCTGGAACGGGTCGAGCTCGAGGCGTCCCGGGTCCGCTACCGCCTCAACGCGAGGCTGCAGCGGACCGCCCTCGGCCGGCAGCTGGGGACGTCGATCTCGCGTGCCGGCGTCGACCTGGCCCCACTCGACCTGCTCGCCCTGTACGCGGTCGCCGTGCTGACCGGGTTCGTGCTGCTCAACGTGCTCGGACCGCTCTACCTCGGTGTCGTCGGCGGCGTGGTCGGCTGGTTCGCGGTCCGGCAGTGGCTGGAGGGCAGGCGGCGCGCCCGCATCGAGGAGTTCGTGGCGCAGCTGCCCGAGTTCGCGCGCACCCTGTCCAACGCCACTTCGGCGGGCCGGTCCCTGCACTCGGCGCTGCAGCTGGCCGCCAACGAGCTCGACGAGCCGGCCGCCACCGAGCTGCGGCTGGTGTCCGAACAGCTACGGATCGGCGCGTCGGTCGACGACGCGCTGGAGACGCTCAAGCGGCGTTTGCCGTCGCGCGAGCTGGCCGTGCTCGTGTCCACGCTGGTCATCCAGCAGCGGACCGGCGGTGACGTCGTCACCGCCCTGCGGGACATGGCCGAGACCCTGGAGACCCGCAAGGACCTGCGCCGCGAGGTGCGCACGATCGTGTCCGGCGCGGTGCAGACCGGCTACGTCACGGGCGGGATGGGCCTGGGGCTGATCCTGCTGATGAACGTCGTCTACGGCGGGATGATCGACGCGATGGCCCGTCGGCCGTTGGGGCAGCTGGCGCTGCTGGTGGCCGCGTCGCTGTACGCGCTCGCGTTCGTGCTCGTGCGGCGCATGACCCGGATCGACGTGTGATGGACGCGACCGTGCCGTGGTTGTTCGCGTCCGCGTTGGCGGGCTGCGTCGTGCTGGCCGGCGTCGGCACGGCCATGCTCGTCCACCAGCCGATCGGCGACCGGCTGCCCGGCGCGATCCGCCGCCGCGAGCGCCGCGGGGCCGGGCAGCGGCGTCCGCCGCTGACGGCGCTGCTCGACCAGCTCGGGTCGCTGCTCGCCGGCAGTGCCGCCGCCGGCCTGGGCGAGTCGAGGTTGGCGGCGATCGACGAACTGCTCGATGCCGCCGGCCGGCCCGGTGGGCTGAGCGCGCGGGAGTTCGCCGGCCGCAAGGCCGCCTTCGCGCTGCTGATGGTCGTGCCGGGCGTGATCTTCGCGGTCGGCGGGACCATCTGGCCGGTCGTGGTGCTGCCGCTCACCGGCTGGTTCCTGCCCGACCTCGACCTCAAGGGCAAGGCCGACGACCGGCAGGAGGAGATCACCCGGGCGCTGCCGGACTTCCTCGACGTGCTGTCCGTCACGGTGTCGGCGGGGCTGGACTTCCGCGCGGCGCTCGGCCGCGTCGCCGACTCGTTCGAGGGTCCGCTGTACGACGAGGTCCGTATCGCGCTGCAGCAGATGGCCCTGGGTGAGAGCCGCCGGCAGGCGTTGACCGACCTGCGCGGCCGCAACCGCTCCGAGTCGCTGAGCGAGTTCGTGAGCGCGCTGCAGCAGGCCGAGGACCTGGGCGCGCCGCTGACCGGTGCCCTGCGCGACATCGCCGAGGACGTCCGCCGCGCCTACGCCCAGGAGGCCCGCCGCGCCGCCGCCAAGGTCGAGCCGAGGTTGTCGGTGCTGACCACCCTGACGTTGATCCCGGCCGCGATGATCGTGATCGCCGTCGGCTTCTGGATCACCAACGAGATCGACCTCGGGGGGCTGTTCGGTGGGGGCTGACCGCGCGCTGCGCCGGGCGCTGGAGAGCGTCGTGAAGCTGGTGCTCAACGCCCGGCTGTTCTCGCTGCTGCTCACGCTGCTGTGGTTGCCGTTCAGCGACCCGGCCGGGCGGGGCGTGGTGACCGGTCTGCTGGTGCTCGTGCTGGCCACCTCGGCACTGCCGTTGCTGCGCTGGGACCGGCTGGGCGGCTGGATCCTCGAGCACCCCGCCTGGCTGCTGGTCGACCTGTGCGCGGCGGTGGCGGTGCTCGGCCTGGTCGGCCTCGAGACGCCGTTCGTGCTGTGGCTGCTGGCGACGGCGCTGGTGTCCGGGATCCTCTACGGCTGGCGTGGGGCGCTGCCGATGAGCGCCGCCATCGTGGCCGTGTACCTCGCCGGCGCGATGCTGGGCGAGACCCGACCGACGCTGGTGGAGGTCCTCGGCACGCCGGCGCTGGTGCCCGTCGCGGCGTTCGGCGGCGCCGCCGTCCGCGAGCTGCTGCTGCGCCAGCACGCCGCCGGGCGGGCCCTGGCGGAGTCGGCGATGACCGAGGCGGCCGGCTCCGAGCGCACCCGCCTCGCCCGCGAGATGCACGACACGCTGGCGAAGACCCTGCACGGCATCGGACTGACGGCCACGGCGGTCGCGGAGCTGGCCCGGCAGGACCCGGACGCGGCGGTCACGACCGCGCGGACCCTGGCGGCGACGGCGCAGCGGGCGGCGGCCGAGGCGCGGGCACTGATCGGCGACCTGCGCGTCGACGACCTCGACCGGCCACTGCCGGCGACGTTGCGCGAGGCGACCGAACGGTGGTCGCGCCAGACCGGCGTGCGCGTCCACCTCGACACGCAGCCGTGCGCCGGGTTGTCCCCGTCGGCGCGCTACGAGCTGTTCTGCATCGTCCGCGAGGCGCTGCGCAACGCCCACGAGCACGGCCAGGCCCGCGAGGTGCGACTGTCGCTGCGCGACGGCGAGCTGGTGGAGCTCACCATCGTCGACGACGGTCACGGGTTCCGGGTGCCCGACCACCTCGACATGCTCGCGGACGAGCAGCACTTCGGGGTCATCGGCATGCGCGAGCGCGCCGAACAGGTCGGCGGCTCGCTCACCGTCAGCAGCACCCCCGGACACGGGACCCGGGTCCAGGCCAGGGTGCCCCGCGGGGTCGACGGACGACCCGCGCTGGCCCCGACCGGGATCGCCCGTCCGTCCGACGACCTGGAGCCGTCGCCGTGATCCGTGTGCTGGTCGTCGACGACAACGAGGTGGTCCGCACCGGCGTGACCGCGCTGGTGGCGTCGCTGCCGGACGTCGAGGTGGCCGGCGAGGCCGCCACCGGGCGCCAGGCCATCGAGGTCGCCGCCGAGGTGGCCCCCGACGTCGTGCTGCTGGACGTCCGCATGCCGGTGCTGGACGGCGTCAGCGCGGCCGCCCGGCTCTCGCAGGACCACAAGGTGCTGATGCTGACCTACTCCGACGAGCCGTCGGTGGTGGCGGGCGCACTCCGCAACGGCGCCAGCGGCTACCTCGTGCACGGCACCTTCACCGCGCAGGAGTTGGCCACGGCGATCCGGGACGTGGCCGCGGACCGTCCCGCGGTCGGTGACGCCGCCGTGCCGGCGCTGTTGAGCGCGCTGCGCGGCAGCGCGCCGGCCACCACCGCACCGACGCTCGGACTGCGCGGCGGTGGGCACGGCCTGACCCCGCGCGAGGCCGAGGTGATGGACGGCATCGCGCGCGGACTGTCGAACCAGACCATCGCCGCGGAGCTGTTCCTCGCCGAGAAGACGGTCAAGAACACCATCAACCGGATCTACACCAAGCTGGGGGTCGCCAGCCGCAGCGAGGCGATCGCCCGGTGGCTCGGCAGCGACGGCGAGGTGGGCCCGTGACGGCCCGGCGGCAGGGCCGGGGGCCCGGGTCCCCCGGCCGCGAATCGGCCGAATTTCGGGCCTGGGGGCCCTCTTCGCCGCGATGGCCGCTCCGTAGCGTGCTCCTCACATCGACCACCGCGGCCGTCCCGGAACGGGGGCCCGCACGCCGGGGAGTACCCACCCATGCTGACCACGATCCGCGAAGGCCTGACCCGCACCCGCGACGACCAGGTCGGCGGCATCTCGGCCGAGTTCGTCGCCGTCCTGATCATCGTCGCCGCCCTGATCGCCGCGATCTGGGGTTCGGGCATCACCGACCGCGTCGACGAGTGCGCCTCGACGGCCTCCCAGAACCTCTTCTCCGAGAGCGCCGACGTCAGCTGCTGACGCGCACCGTTCCTGCATGCGGGTGGGGCGGCCTACGGTCGCCCCACCTCGTCATGTCCCCCCGCCACCGAGGCTGCCCATGCGCGTGACCCGACGTCCACGCTCCCTGACCGCCGTGCTCACGGCCGGCACGCTGGCCGTGTCCGCCTGCACCGGCGGCGGGTCCGGCGACGCCACGGGCGCGGCGCCCGCCGACGAGTCCACGCTCGAGGCCGCGAAGGAGCGCGAGCCTGCCGGGGCCTCGGGCACGATCGAGCTCGCCGGCGTGCAGCAGACCCACCCGAGCGGCGCCACGGTGGCCGTCAACGCGATCACGGTGGACGAGGCCGGCGACGTGTACGTGGAGATCGAGGCCCTCGTGGCCGGCCGGCGCGGGGCCCAGCTCGCCGGCCGGACCACGATCCTGGAGGACGACCTCGGCAACCGCTACGAATTCGTCCAGCCGGACGGCAACCGAACGCTGGACTTCGCCCGGGACACGCAGGCCACCGCCACCCTCGCGTTCGTGGGGCCCCTCGACGTGGACGCGACCCGGGTGACCTTGGGCCTGAACGGCCACTTCCGGGACGGCGCCCGCCCGACGTCCGACACGCCGGCCCGGACCACGACCCCCACCTTCGCGTTCGAGGGGCTGCCCCTGCCGGGCGTCGGGCTCGACGACGAGGCCGCCGGCCCCGACGACGTGGTCGGCCTGCAGATCCCGTCCGCCGACGTCCAGGTCACCGATGCCGCGCACGAGGGCCCGGCGCAGGTCACCATCGAGGTCACGGGCATCGAGGTGTCACCGTCGCTGGTGATCGTGACGCTGGAGGCCCGCAACGAGGGCGACCGCGAGAAGAACCTGATCCAGCGACCGCCGGAGCTGCGGGTCGAGCAGGACGGCCAGTCGCTCGGCAACGACCACCCCTTCGCCTTCGAGGGCATCACGACCGAGGACGGCGACGTCGACCGCCTCACCCTGGCACCGGGCGAGGAGGCCACGGCCAGTTTCGCGTTCCGGGGCGTCGTGCCCGCGCGGGCCACCGGCCTGCGGCTGGGCTTCCAGGTGCTGCAGAGCGAGGTCGACCGCGGTGCGCCGCGCACCGAGGAGCGCGCCGCCGGAAACCCGACCGTCGTCTTCACCGGACTGCCGCTGCCGGACGACGCCGCCGCGATCTCCGGTGGCGACGAGGCCGACACCGGCGCCGACACCGGCGCCGACAGCGGCGTCGACACCGGCGTCGACCCCGACACCGACGATCCCGACGCCTGACGGTGGGAGGAGCCAGCATGCGCGTGACCGGACCCCGGACCACCGCCGCCGTGGCCGCCCGACGGGCCGCCGCGGCGGCGGCCGCGGCGCTCCTGCTGACCGCGTGCGGCGGAGCCGACGCCCAGGACGCGGACATCGCCGGCGACGGCGCCTCGGTGGCCGTGGAGGACGAGGACCCCGACGGTGCCGACGCGGAACCCGAGGAGACCGAGCGCGAGCGGCCGCAGTCGTCGGTCAGTTCGTCCTCGGTCGACGCGCCCCGCAGCGAGGCGGAGATCCGTGTCGGCGAGATCATCGTCGAGTTCGACGGCGAGTTGGTCGACGACGGCACCCTGCTCACGCTCGAGGAGCCGATCCTGTTCGAGTTCGACTCCGACCGGCTGAAGTCGTCGGCGTCACCGGCACTGGACGACATCGCCGAGGTGCTCGATTTCTACGGTGACGCGCCGGTCCACGTCATCGGCCACACCGACGACCAGGGCAGCGCCGCCTACAACCAGGACCTCTCGCAACGGCGTGCCGACGCGGTCACCGCGGCGCTGACCTCGCGCGGCATCGACGCCGGGCGGGTCACCTCGGACGGGCGCGGCTTCGACGAGCCGGTGGCCTCCAACGACAGCGACGCGGGCCGCGCGCAGAACCGGCGCGTCGAGGTGCTGATCGTCGGGGTGGAACCCCCGGACCCGGAGTGAGCCGAGCAGGGAGCGGGCGCATGCGGGGACGCCGGGAGCAGGAGGGGGCGCTCTCCCCGGGCTTCCTGCTGTTCGTCGTGGCCGCCGCCGTGGGCTCGCTGTTCCTGGTGCAGTTCGCCCATGCCCACGTGCTGCGCACCGAGGCGCACACGGCCGCCGACGCGGCGGCCCTGGCCGGCGCCCGCGAGCTGCGCGACCAACTGCTGTCGGCCCCCGGCTTCGGTGCGCCGGGGTTCGACGTGGCCGTGATGGAGGCGGCGGCGCGCAGCTACGCCGGCCGCAACGACGCGGACCTGACCGGGTTCACCCGCACTGGCCCGTGCACGGTCCGGGCCCACGTCCGCGGACGCACCAACGTCACGTCCGGGCCGTCGGCGCAGCTGCAGGAGGGCCTGCCGCGGGCGCGCGCCGCCGCCGAGGTGCAGCTCCCGCCGCTGGGCGGCTTCGGTCTGCGGTTCACCTGCGGCGGTGGGCTCGAGCTGCTGGACCCGGCCCGGGCCGGCGAGGCCGTCGGGCGCCCGTTCCCGGCCGACGAGGAGTTCGACGTCGACCTGCCGGACCCGGCCGACTTCGACGACGAAGACGAGTACGAGGACGCGCTCGAGGCCTGGGAGGAACTGCGTGACGCCTTCGAGGCGTCGCAGGTCGAGGCGCTGGCGGCCTGGCGCGACGAGGTCGCCGGCTGGGCGTTCGGGCTGCTGCGCAACCGCAGCGAGGTCCGCCTCGTCGCGGCCGACTGACTCGCCGGCCGTGAGCCGGGTACCGCCTGACGGTTCCGGGACCGCCTGACGGTTCCGGGGACCGTCCGGTCAGCGTTCCACGCCGGCGCTGGTCATCGCGTCGATGACGGCGTCCATGAAGTCGCTCGCGAACTGCTCGAGCCGGGCCACGTGGGCGGCGCCGCAGGCGGGACAGACCCGGGCGGCGGCCGTCAGGGTCACGGTCCCGGTGGTGTCCGCGGGCGTGTCCAGCGTGACCGGTCCGAGGGCCACTGGCGCCGGTGGCAGCGGTGCGGCGCAGACCTCGCAGGTGCTCTGCTTCCGGCGCAGGCGGTGGAGTTCGAGCTGCCCGAGCGCGTCGAGCCAGGCGAGGGTCGCGTCGACGTCGACCAACCGCCGCTTGCCCGAAGCGCGTACCGACACGGGCACGGCGCGCAGGTGGACGCGGGTGTCGGCGTGGGCGCCGTCGAGGTCGACGTGCGTGCGCTCGACCTCCGCGTCGCGGTTGCTGCGGAACACCGGTCACTCCCGAGGTCGACGGCGCGGTCGGCGCACCCTGCACGTGGGTGCGGTCGCGTGACACACGTGGGGCGGGTCTAGGTCGTGCGGCTGCGGGGACCTCGCCCGGGCGTGTGCTCGGACGGGACCCGCAGCCAGCGCAGCGGCCACAGGAGGGCCACCGGGAACAGCAGGACGGCGGCCAGCGGCTCACCGCTGGGGTCACGGGCGAGCCGGGCGACGAGACCGGCCGCGAGCGCCCAGCCGAGCACGACGAGCAGGACGCGGAAGCGGCGTACCCGCGTCATGACCAGGGCGGCGGCGACGCCCAGCGCGACGGGCACGCCGACCGCCAGCAGCGCGCCGGCCGGGGTGGTGCCGAAGTACCACAAGCTCGCGAGGGCGCCGACGGTCAGCAGGCCGCAGAAGACGTGCAGGCCGAGGTGGTCCCGTTCGGTTCCGCTCACGACTACCCCTGACACTTGGCGCACGAGCGCTGCTGCGACTCGAACGCGATCCTCGCACCGCCTTGTACCAAGCCCCAGCCGAGGCTGGCGAGCTCCGACTCCCGCATGGCGCGGTAGTTGCGGCTCGGCGCGAGCGCGTTGCTCCAGCGCTGGGGGCCGAAGTGCCGGAACTGGGCCAGCGTGTGGATGCCGTGCGGCTGCGTGATGACGCCGTACCGGCCGAGGAGTCCCGTGACGGCGCGGCCGGCGGCGGCACCGCCGGCCCCCAGCGCGGTCGCGCTCGCGCTCGCGAACCCGTCACCCGCCAGGAGCGAGGACGCCTGTGTCGCCACGCCGCCGCTGGCGGCGGTGACGCCGTAGGTGATCGTCCGGGCGGCGGTCCCGTTGGCGGTCGCGCCCAGTGCCCCGCGGGCGAGGGTGCCGCCCACCGGCCCGGCGATCACGCTGACGCCGCCGACGATCGCGCCACCGACGGCTTCGCTGCCGATCCGGCGCCAGTTCAGGTCGCCGACGCCCTTGCCCTCCACGAGCATCTGCCGGCCCGCCTCGACGGCGCCGCCGACGACCCCGCCGACGACCGCGCCCACGACGCACCACGGGCAGGCACCCGACGGGTCCGTGAACACGGTCGGGGCGTTGAAGCCGTAGTGGTAGGGGGTGACGTAGGGCGACAGCGCCGGATGTGGTGCCGGGTCCAGGGCCGTGAACAGCCCGGTGGCCGGGTCGTAGTCGCGCAGCCGTAGGTGCACCAGGTCAGACGTCGGGTCGTGGTACTCGCCGGTGAACCCGAGCGAGAGCGCCGACGGGTCGCTGGTGGCGTCGCGGTGCGCCCCGAAGGGCTCGTAGGCGAAGGTGGCCGCCAGCGCGCCGTCCGGTGAGGTGAGCGCGGTGACGCTGCCGAGCGCGTCGGTGTGGAGCGCACCACCGTCGTGCGTCTCGGTCGCCAGCGCCGCCAGCAGTTCGCCGTCGGGACCGGTGAGGTAGCGCTCGGCTCGCTCGGCGTCCGTGACGGCGAGCAGCGGGTGGTTGCCGGCCGCGAGGTCCCACCCGAACGTGACCGTCCCGCCGGCACTGGATTCGGCCTCCCGGCGGACGCCGGCGCCGTCGTAGCGGTAGTCGACGCGGGTGCCGTCGCCGGCCTCGACCGCGTCCACGCGTCCGAGCGGGCCGTAGGCGACCTGGAGGTCGCCGGCCCGGACCCGGTTGCCGGCCTCGTCGTAGGCGTACTCCACGACACCGTCGGGTCCGACGGCCTCGACGAGTTGCTCACCCTGGTTGTAGCGGTAGGTCACCGTGCCATCGGGTCCGTCCATCGCGGTGCGCCGGCCGGCCCGGTCGTAGCGGTAGGCGAATGCCGCGACCGGTTCACCGGTGCCGCGGGCGGTGGTGACCGACTCGACGAGCCGGCCCTGCGCGTCGTAGCGATGGCGGGTGTCCTCGGTGAGCGTCTGGTGCCGGACGGGCAGCCCGTTGGCGTCGTAGCGGTAGACGTGCGCGTCGACGGTGCGCCCGTCGGCGTCCCGGGCCAGGATCCGGGTCGGCCGGGACGCGGCGTCGTAGGCGACCCGGGTGACGGTGCCGTTCGGGTGCCGGCGCTCCACGAGCCGGCCACGTTCGTCGAACTCCTGCTCGACCTGCACGCCGGTCGTGGCGATCGCGGTCGGCAGCCCGTCGGCGTCGTAGGCGAAGCGCACCTCCCCGAGGTCGCCGACGGACCGGGACGTCAGCCTCCCGAGTGCGTCGTACGCGTACCGGTGGGTCACCTCGCCGTCGGTGGCGATGGTCGCGAGTCGGCCGAGCGGGTCGTGGTCGTAGGTGTGCTCGCCGAGCGCGTCCTGTCGCTGCGTCACCCGGCCGAGGCGGTCGTAGCCGAAGGCGACCTCGCTCCCGTCGGGCTGGATCAGCCGCTCGACGGCGCCCACGGCGTTGGGGACCACCTCGGTCGGGGCGCCGGTGGGCTCGAGGATGCTGGTCAGGTTGCTCGCGGCGTCGTAGCCGTAGCGCCAGGTGCCGCCGTTCGGGCCGAGCACCTCGACGAGCCGGCCGGCGTCGTCGTAGCGGAAGCCGGTGCGTGCGCCGGTCGGGGCCAGCCGGCTGACGAGCCGGCCGCCGTCCCAGTCGTAGACCGTCTCCGCCCCGTCGCCGCCCACCACGCGGGTCAGCTCGGAGGCGGCGTTGTAGTCGTAGCGGGTCCGCGAGCCGTCCGGCAGCGTCACCGCCAGCAGGCGGCCGATCGCGTCGTAGTCGTTCGTGAGCGTGGCCCCGAACGGGTCGGTGGCCTCGACGACCCGGCCGGCCGCGTCGCGGGTGAGGGTCCAGGTCGCCTCGGTGTCGTCGGCGCCGTGCTCGGTGACCGCGACGACGGCGCCGTGGTCGTCGTGGGCGTACGACGTCACCCGCCCCTCCGGCGAGACGGAACGGACGACCTGACCGAGCATGTCGTACGCGTAGCTCCAGACGCTGCCGTCGGCCAGTTCGACGCCGGTCGGCAGTGCCGGGTCGTCGTCGTAGTGCAGCCGGGTGGTGTTGCCCTGGGCGTCCTCGACGGTGAGGAGACGACCGTCGACGTCGTAGCCGAAGCGGGCCCGGCCGGTCAGCGGGTTGGTGACCTCCAGGAGGTTGCCGTCGTCGTCGTACCGGAGCCGGGTCTCCACGTCGAAGGGCGCCGCCGGCGTGATGCCGGTCATGCGGCCGGCGTCGTCGTAGCGGTAGGTGGTGCGGTTGCCGAGCGGATCGGTGGTCGTGACGAGGTTGAGGTCGTCGTCGTAGGCCCGCTCCGTGCGGTTGCCGAGTCCGTCCTCGACGGCGACCAGCAGGCCGCTGCGGTAGTGGTAGGTGCGCGTGGTGCCGGCCGGGTCGGTCACGACCGTGGTCTGGTCGTCGCCGTCGCGCTCGTAGGCCAGCGCCCACTGGCGGCTGCCGCCCTCGACCTGGGCGACGACCCGACCCGCCGCGTCGTACTCGCTGACGACCATCGGGTCGCCGTTGCCGTCGACGATCTGGTCGAGGTGGCCGGCGGCGTCGTAGCCGTAGCTGAACACCGCGCCGGTCACGTCGGTGGCCGTGGTGAGGCGGCCGTCCTCGTAGGTGAACGACACCTCGCGGCCGTCGCTGGCCGTGACCGCGGCGAGGTTCGCGTCCTCGTAGCGGAAGTCGAGGAAGC
The DNA here is from genome assembly GCF_041821065.1 of Egicoccus sp. AB-alg2. Classification (NCBI taxonomy): domain Bacteria; kingdom Bacillati; phylum Actinomycetota; class Nitriliruptoria; order Egicoccales; family Egicoccaceae; genus Egicoccus; species Egicoccus sp. AB-alg2. The sequence goes on from NZ_JBGUAX010000007.1 coordinate 324,432, forward strand.
GGCCGCTGGCGTTGGTGACGCGGCCGATGCGATTGCCGTGCCAGGCGACCTGCAGCGCCCGTCCGAACCGGTCGGTGACCTGCCGCAGCCGCCCGTCGGCGTCGAATCGCAGGCGCTGCCCGTCGAGCCGACGTGCTTCCCAACCGTCTTCGTGCTCGGTCAGCAGCGTCCTGGCCCCCGGCCGCGGTGCGAGTCCGTCCGCCACCCGGTCGTAGACGGTGCGCTGGCCGTCCTCGCCGACGAGCACGACCGTGTCCGGGGAGGCGACCACACGGGTCTCGTAGGTGTGCTGCCAGCCGGGACCGAGGTCGCCCGGGTCGCGGTCGGTGGACTGGTAGCTGCGCCCGAAGAGGGCCGCCGGGCCCCGGCCCGGCAACACCAGGTCGACCGTCGTCTCCACGAACGCGCCCGTGAGCGTGTTGACGGGGTCGGCGTCGGTCGTCGAGGTGTCGACACTGTCGGCACCCTCGCCGGCGCCGGGGGTGTGGTCGTTGCCAGGTAGGCCGTCGTCATCACCTGGGGGGCCGTCGCCGGAACCGTCGTCGGATCCGGCCGAGCCGCCACCGTGACCGGAGTCGTCGTCGCCGGGCCTGGCGCCATCGTCCGAGCCGGGATCGGCGCCATCGCCGGAACCGTCACCTGCGCCCGGGCCGTCACCACCGGTGCCGGTGCCGTCGCCTGCGCCAGGGCCGTCACCACCGGTGCCGTCAGCTGCGCCAGGGGCTTCCCCGCCGGTGCCGTCGCCTGCGCCGGGGCCGTCACCACTGGTGCCGTCGCCCGCGCCAGGTCCCTCACCGCCGGCACCGTCGCCGCCGGCACCATCCTCGCCAGCACCGTCACCGGACACCGGGTCGCCGCCCTCGCCGGTACCGGTCCCGTCGCCCGAGCCGTCGCGGCCGCCGTCTCCGGAGCCGCCGCCGTCGTCTTCGGAGCCGCCGCCGGAGTCGTCGCGGCCGCTGTCGCCCCCGACCGACGTGGCGCTCGGTCCCTCACAAGCGGTGCTGAACAGGCACTCGGCCGCGACCCGTGCCTCGGTGTCGACCCGGTCCGGAACGTTGGCGGCCAGGACGGCGGCCACCAGGGCCGCGACGACGACGATGATCGCGACCTGCTCGGCGGAGATCGCACCGGCCTCGGCGCGGGCCCGGGCCCGGGCCAGACGCCGCTCCAACCACAGCATGCTCGGTTCGCCCCTGATGGCCCCGGACGGCAGGAGACGGGCCATCGAACCGGAGTCTGCTCGGAGGCCCCCACGTGGACGAGGGCCCCGGGGCCCCGATTTCCGCCCGGAGCGCCGTGGGGGACCCGGGCCCCCACGGGTCGGTCCTCAGCCGGCGACCGAGCCGCCCAGGGGCCGGCCGTCGACCCGGGTCACCGCGCAGACGAACTGGCGGTCGCCGTCGGCCCAGCTCTGCTCACTGGGGTGGTGGAACCAGATGTCGAGGTCGGAGGCCACGACGTCGCGGCCGGTGTACTCGTCGGCGGCGGCCGCGCAGCGGTCGAACGCCAGCGACGAGAGCGCCTGCAGGCCCGGGTAGGCGCCCTGCTCGTCGAGGGCCGCGACTGCGACCAGTTCGTAGACACCTTCGTCGCAGCCGACCGTCGGGGACGTGGCGAGCTGCCGCGGCGGATCGGCGAAGCAGTCGCCGGCCTGTGGGCCGGTCTGCCCGCCGGTACAGCCGAACAGACCCAGGCCGAGGCACGTCACGAGCGCCAGTCGACGTGTCGTTCGCACCCCGTGCTGCCCCTTCACCCCGACGCCGCCCGACGCCGCCCGACGCCGCCCCGACGTCGATCCGACGTTCGACCGCGCGCACGGTAGCCCGCCGGCGTCGATCGCCGCCGGGGCCGGCAGGGCGCGCGGGACGCTCAGGTGATGTTCAGGTCCGTCATGCCGCTCTATGGTCGCCCGGCTAGTTCGATGTGACCTTCCCGTGGAGAGCGGGATCGTCACTTCCGCTCAGGGAGGGAGCGTCTATGAACGGGGCCTCGATGGGTACCCCCATGCCGAAAACCGGCACGCACCGAACGAGTCGGGCGACGGGACTGCTGCTGGCGTTCGCGCTGGTCGCCGCGGTTCTGTCGACCGGTGCGACCGCCAGTGCCGCGCCGGCCACGGCCAGCTGTGACACTCGGAACAACAACACCTACGAGAAACTGCTCGAGTGCGTGACCGTCGCCGGCGCGATGCGTCATCTCGAGGCGTTCCAGGCCATCGCCGACGCGCACGGCGACACCCGGGCGGCTGGCACCAGCGGCTACGACGCATCGGCCGCCTACGTCGCGGACCAGTTGCGCGCGGCCGGCTACGTGGTCGAGCTGCAGGCGTTCGAGTTCCCGTTCTTCCAGGAGCTCACCCCGCCGGTGTTGCGTCAGCTCGCACCCACCGCCGTGGACTACGTGGCCGGGCAGGACGTCGTCACCATGACCTACTCGGGCGCCGGTGACGTCACCGCGGCGGTCACCGCCGTCGACATCCCGCCGACGGGTCTGGGCAGCGGCTGCGAGGCCGCCGACTTCGCCGGCTTCACCGCCGGGACCATCGCGGTGATCCAGCGCGGCGGCTGCAACTTCTCGGTCAAGGCCCTCAACGCGCAGAGCGCCGGCGCCGCCGGCGTCGTCATCTTCAACCAGCCCGCGGGCGCTCCCGCGTTCGCCGGCACGCTCGGCGAACCGGGCTTGCGCATCCCGGTCGTCGGGACCAGCTGGGACGTCGGCCAGCAGCTGATCGGCGCCACCTCGGTGCAGTTGAAGACCGACACCATCGCGGAGATCCGAACCACCCACAACGTGCTGGCGGAGACGCCGGGCGGTCGCGCCGACAACGTCGTGATGGTCGGTGCCCACCTCGACTCGGTGATCGCCGGTCCGGGCATCAACGACAACGGTTCCGGTTCGGCGGCGCTGATCGAGGTGGCGCAGAAGCTGCGCAAGGTCGACGTGGAGAACAAGGTCCGGTTCGCGTGGTGGGGCGCCGAGGAGCTCGGGCTCATCGGCTCGGACTACTACGTCGCCAACCTCACCGACGAGGAGCGCGACGACATCGCGCTGTACCTGAACTTCGACATGATCGCGTCGCCGAACTACGTGCGGTTCGTGTACGACGGTGACGGTTCCGCCTTCGGGCTGGCCGGCCCGGAGGGCTCGGCGCAGATCGAGGCGCTCTACGAGGACTTCTACGCCTCGCGTGGGCTGGCGTGGGAGCCGACCCAGATCAGCTTCCGGTCCGACTACGCCGCGTTCTTCGACTTCGGCATCCCGTTCGGTGGGTTGTTCACCGGCGCCGAGGGCATCAAGACCGTCGAGGAGGCAGCGATCTACGGCGGCACCGTGGGCGAGTGGTACGACCCCTGTTACCACCAGGCCTGCGACGACATCGACAACCTCAGCCTCGAGGTGTTCGACCTGAACCTCGACGCCGTCGCGTTCTCCACGCTGACCTACGCGTACAGCACGGAGGACGTCAACGGCGAGCCGGGCCGACGCGTGCCGGGTAAGGCCAGCAGCGTCTTCGGCAGCCGCGTCAACGCGCCGGCCGGGGCCGGCCAGCACACCCACAGCGGTGGCGGTGGTCTGCACCCGGAACGGGACCCGGACCACGACGATGATCACGACCACGACCACGATCACCTCTACAACCGTCCCGCCGAATGACCCGATCGGCACGGGACGCGTCCGGGTGAGCCGGCGTGCCCCGTGACGACCACGGAGGGGGCGCCTCGAAGGCGCCCCCTCCGGTATGTGTCCGGTGTGCGGATCTCGGCCGCGGTGAGGCAGGATGCGCCGACCTTCCCGACGGCGGGGACGCACATGGGCAGACGGCTGCGCGAGCTGGCCAACCAGGTCGGTCCGACCCGCGTCGGCACGAACGTGTTCCGTCGCGTCGTGCCGTTGGCGGACCGGCTCGTCTACGCGCTGTCGGGCGGCCGGCACACGGTGACCGGCCGGAGCCTGCCCACGCTGGTGCTGCACACGGTCGGACGGCGCAGCGGCCAGCCGCGTGAGCATCCGCTGCTCTACGTCAGGGAGGGTGACGCGTACGTCGTCGCCGGCTCGAACTGGGGACAGGCCCACCATCCGGCCTGGACGGTGAACCTGCTCGCCGACCCCGACGCCGAGGTGGCCGTGGACGGCGATCGTCACCGCGTCGTCGCCCGGCTCGCCACGGACGAGGAGCGCGAGCGGCTCTGGCCCCGGTTCGACGCCGCCTACCGCGGGTTCGCCGTCTACCGGGAACGGGCAGGTGACCGGCAGATCCGCCTGTTCCTCCTGGAACCGACCTCGAGGTAGCCGACCGGGTCGGGTCGGCAACGGGCACCGCGTCAGCCGGCCGGCACCAGCCGGAGCACCTCGCCGGTCCCGGTCGCGACGAGGACCTCGCCGTCCCCGTCGACGCCGAGAGAGACCGGCGAGCGCAGCGTCCCCGTCCGGTCGGTGAGATCGCCCTCGTCGGCGAGCTCCCCGTCGTCGAGCAGGAAGGTGCGAAGCCAGCCCGCGCACACGTCGGTGTAGAGGTGGTGGCCCCACAGTTCCGGCAGCGCCCGGCCGCGGTAGACCGGTCCCGCGACGACGGCGCAGGCCTGCCCGTCGTGGGCGTAGGTCACCACCGGGTCGACGAGGCCGTCCTCGTCACACGTGTCCGCACCGAAGCAGTCGGGCCCTTCGCGGACCGCCCAACCGAGGTTGGCGCCGGCCTCGTCGACGCCCAGGACGTCGATCTCCTCGTAGCGGTACTGGCCGACGTCGCCGATGGTGACCGTGTCGTCCACCGGGTCGAGCCAGAAGCGCCACGGGTTGCGCAGTCCGTAGGCCCAGACCTCGGGGGCGCCGGCGTCGCCGTTGGCGAAGGGGTTGTCGGCGGGGACGGCGTACGGCTCGTCACCGTCGGGGTCCGGGTCGATCCGCACGAGCGAGCCCAACAGGTCGGTCGGGTCCTGCCCACGCCCGGCCGGGTCCTCACCCGGTCCACCGTCGCCGAGGCCGAGCCAGAGCAGCCCCTCGCGGTCGAACGCGACCATGCCGCCATTGTGCCAGTGGTGCGGCTGCTCGAGCGTCAGGATGTCCCGGGCGCTGCCGGGATCGGCACGGTCGGGATCGTTGGGGTCGGCTCGGTACTGCACCACACGCGTGTCGCCGTCCGGGCGGGCGCTGTAGTGCACGACGAAGCGGTCCGGGTCCTCGGGATGGAAGGCCAGACCCAGCAGCCCCTGCTCGGTGCCGACGACCACCTCGTCGCGCAGGTCGAGGAACGGGCGGGAGAGCACCTCCCCGTCGACGAGCAGCAGCACCTGGCCGTCCTGCGTCAGCAGGAAGATGCGCTCGTCACCGGGCGGCGCCCCGGCGAACGTCAGCGGATCGAGCCCGGCGGCGAGGGACTCCACCTCGACGTCGAAGTCGTCCGGGAGCGGGCGCGGATCCGGCGCGTCCGCGGGATCCTCCAGTGCCTCCGCGTCGTCGTTCGGGCCCGCCGCGCCGTCGTCTGCGTCCGCCGCGCCGTCGTCCGTCGTCCCCGCGTCGTCGGGTGGCGGCGGCGGATCGGTCGCGGTGTCATCGGTGACGGTGTCCTCACGAGGTGCCGGCGCCATCGCCGTCGGCGTCGGCTCGGGTCCGTCGGCCTCCGTCGCTGCCGTTCCGCAACCGAGCACGAGGACGGCCGCGGTCACCAGCACCGCCCCGGTGGCCGCCCGCGGCGATCTTCGAAGGCACCGTCCCCGCACGAGCCACCTCCGCGTCGCCGGCCGAGGGGTCAGCCTCGTCCCGCGCCGGACGTGGAACAGGGTCATTCGTTCCGTCAATGACCAGCCGGGGCCGGGGCACGCGGTCGGTTCGCCGAGGGGCGTCACCGGGTGGCGAGAGCGGTCACCCGTTCGAGCGATCGTCCGAACGCCTTCTCCGGGGTCAGCGGCTCCGTCTCCGTGGCAGGCAACAACCAGAACGCCGGGTACATCGCGAGCAGGCCGAGGTTCAGGGCGAGAAGATCCGAGAAGGCGAGCAGGTCCCGGCTCGCCCCGACGATGAGCATGCAGTGCGTCAGAACACCGAGAAACGCCGTCGGGACGCGCGTGCGGCGAAACCACAGACCGATCGCCAGCCAGGCCTCGACGAAGAGGACGGCGACGGCGATCACGACGACCCACGATGACAAAAGGATCGGGCGGAATGGCTGCAATTGCCACACCTTGCGGCCGAGCACGGCGATCTGGTCGCCGGCCAGCCAGACAGGGTTGAGCTTGGAGAGGACGGCGAACCCGTAGACGACGCTGACCATCACCCGCAGTAGCAGAGCCCGCTCGAACGGATGCTCGTGCGTCGCCAGCAGGATGATGGCGAGCCAAGAAAAGAGGTAGTCGCCTCCGACGCCCCACACGTAGCCGCCCAACGAAAGACACAACAGCAGTGTCAGTGCCAGGCGGGTGCGCCGGCCGAGAAGCAACAGCGCGGCCGGCACGAGCCACACACCGGCGACGAGCGTCGCGAACCAGGATGGCTCGACAGGCTTCGAGGCGATGAAGGGAACGTAGGTGAAGACGAGGGCGCCGACGATTCGCGGGAAGATCACCTGCATCGGTGTTCGGCCCCCCAGCAGCCGGTGTGCATCTGCCAGCCGAATGGCAACTGGTCGAGCGTGGGATCGGACCAGCGCAGCCCGAGCATGGCGAGCGGCAGAAGAATCTGGAGCACGATCAATACGCCGACGCGGCGTCGCATCGACAGCCGCGCCCTTCCTCCTGCGGCGGGCCGTGCCGCCCTCTCGGCAGGTGATGATTGGAGTTCAGTCACGCGTACCCCCGTCCGCGGAGAAGGCGATCCTCCGTCGGCCACCCGCTTCGTGACAGGGAGTTCCGTCCTGCGCTCGCCGCCGCCCGCCTCCCGCTGCTGACTTCGAGGGACACGGTCATTCGTTCGGGCGATGCCGGGCGTTAGAGTCCGGCGAGGGGCTGGGAGGCCTGTCGGGGGCGGAGGGCACCGCGATGAGCAAGCTGCCGGTCGTGTACGTCCGGGGCTACGCCGGAACCACCTCCGGCATCGACGCGCAGGTCGAGGACCCGTTCTACGGGTTCAACCTCGGCTCGACACACGTGCGTGTCGGCGGCAGCGGCGAGCCGCTGTTCCACCAGTTCGAGAGCCCGCTGCTGCGCCTGATCCTCGACGAGGACTACCACCTGCTGGTGCAGGGCAGCCAGGCCGACTACCTGTCGCGCCAGCCCGACGGCCGCGTCCCGCCGGACAGCATCTGGATCCACCGCTACTACGACGTGTCGGCGTCCACGTGGGGCGAGAAGCCCCAGGCCTTCCGGCTCGAACGCGCCGCCGAGGACCTGCTCGAGCTGATCGAGCTGCTGCAGCGCAAGACCGGAGCGCCGCGGGTGCACCTGGTGGCGCACTCGATGGGCGGGCTGATCTGTCGCAGCCTGATCCAGAAGATCATCCCTGACCAGCGGCCCGGCAGGCACGCCACCGACTACGTGGCGCGGCTGTTCACCTACGGCACGCCGCACGGCGGCATCCAGTTCGACGTCGGCTTCGGGCTGTTCGAGCGGCTGCGGGACACGTTCGGGATCGCGGGCGCCGAGGTGTTCGGTCCGCGCCGCATGTACGAGTACCTCACCCCGGCGCGCGACACCGCCCCCAAGGGGCCGCCCAAGGGCTGGAGCCCGCTCGACGTGCCCGACCACGTCTTCCCCAACGAGCGGATCTTCTGCCTGGTCGGCACCAACCCGGACGACTACGGCGCGGCGTTCGGCCTGTCCTCGAAGGCGGTCGGCGCCAAGAGCGACGGGTTGGTGCAGATCGAGAACGCCTATCTGCCCGGCGCCAGACACGGCTTCGTGCACCGCAGCCACAGCGGCCGCTACGGCCTGGTGAACTCCGAGGAGGGCTACCAGAACCTGCGGCGGTTCCTGTTCGGCGACCTCGCGGTCCAGGCCGACCTGCTGCACCTGAAGCTGCCGCACGACGACCCCGAGGTGGTCTGGCAGGCGGAGACGCGCCTGTCGGTCCGCGGCCTGCCGATCGCGATGCACGAGCAGCTGGCGGCGCACCACTGCCCGATCCAGCTCGGCCAGCCCGAGGTCGCCGGGACCGCCGACCGGCCGGTGCCGCTGGTGACCACCTACCTGTCGAGCCGCGCGAGCCGGCCCACCGAGACGATGCGCTACATCCTGCAGGTGCGCATCCTGTCGTTGCGGCAACGGCGCGGCGCCTTCCAGTTCTTCGACCACCTCGAGCAGGCCGCCGACTTCGACGACGTCCTGGTCGTCGACGTCGGCCACCTCGACCACGGCTTCTCCGCCTGGGTGGTCTGGAGCTCGGAGCTGCCGGTGCCGCTGCGCGACTACGTGCCGCAGGGGCCGCCGCTGACGGACGAGGACCCGGAACTGGGCTCGTGGGTGGCGACCGTCCCGCTGCCCGAGCGGGCACGCCGCTTCCTCGGCGACCACGCCGCGGTCCGCCTGTCGGTCAGCGACCGCACGGTCTTCTAGGCGGCGCGGGCGGCGCGAGCGTCCGTCCCGTGCGTACGTCGCACCGTGCGTCGGGCCCGGTCAGCCGTCGGGGTGACGCTCCTCGCGCACGCGGGCGTCGACCACGGCCAGGTCGGGGCCGGGCAGTCGCCCGAGGACCCGGATGTTGTGCGCGACGTCGTTGCGTTCCCGGGCACGCACGACCAGCAGGCCGGTGCCAAGCAGCCCGCCGGGGTGCAGGACGCGCCTGGCCAGGCGCGTCACCACCGCGTCGCGCGCACCGATCGGACCGCCCCACTGGTCGGGCGGCAGCGTCGCGAGTTCGCGGGCGAACCACCACGCCTGCGTGCGTGCCACCTCGATGCTGAAGCGGACCAGTTCGTCCTCGCGGCGGCCACCCACCAGCCGCAGGAACCCGATCCACGGGGACAGCGACCCGACGTCGTCGGCGACGGTCGCGATCTGCGCGGCGAGGATCTCGTTGATGCGGTCGAAGTCGCGTCGCAGCGCCGACAGCTGCGCGCCGGGGGCGACCGTGGCGGCGGCGATGCCGAGGTCGAGGTTGATGTGCGCGTTGATGCCGACCAGCAGCTGCTGCAGGATCAACGGTCGTCGCTGCCCGGCCGCGTCCAGCGCCGCCTGCCAGCAGTGCGTGATCGGCGTCCCGGCGCGAAACCCCGCCAGGGCGTCGAGGTAGCGGTTGGCGAAGACGACGTCCAGCCGGGCCATCCGCTCGACGTCGTCGAACCGGCCCTGCTCGATGCCCTCCTTCACCTTGGCGGTCACGGTCCGGTACAGGGCCGCGAAGTAGCCGACGCGATCCTGCTGCTCGATCGACCGTGCGACGACGTCGTCGAGCGCCGCGAGGACGTCGTCGATCGTGTCCGCCTGCCCCACCTCGGGCATCGTCTCGCTCCCGGCCGCCACACAGCGCATCCTGCCGGCTCGACGGCGTCCAGCCACGGAGGTGCCGCCGGAAAACGGTGGACGGCCGGGCACACGCCCGGCCGTCGGTGACGTCAGCGGTGACGTCAGCGGTTGACGTAGCCGGCGCAGTTCGCCAGGTCGTCGGCACTGCCCTTGACCCAGACGACGTGCTCGCCCTGGCGCGTGCCGGGCTCGCCCAGGTGCACCTTGACGTGCAGTGGGTGCCGGCGGTTCTCCGGCAGCTCCTCGTAGTGGGGCAGTTGCACGGATGCCTCGCCGCTGCCTTCGGCCAGCACCACGCACTGGCCGTTGCCGAGCTGACGGACGTGCGCGTGGTCGGCCGCGGCCGGCAGGGCGCTGCCCAGGACCATCGCGCCGGCGGCCGCCGCGAGGACGGCCGTTCGACGAGCTCGCATGGTGTTCCCCCTTCGTGTCGGTTCGTTCGTCGACGCCTGACGATCGGTCGCCGACGGGCACGGTCTGCGCCGGCGCGCCGGGATAGCCGACCGTGGGGGGCGCTGGCAAGACCCGCCACCGGTTCGGGGCGTGGCGGACGCGTGTCAGTCCCGGCGGCGGTAGGTGCGGAAGGCGTCGACCACGAATCGCTTCGGGAAGCGGCCGTGCGGATCGTCACCGAACTGGTAGACGCCGAGCATGAACTGCATCGGGTACTGCGGCGCCTGCGTGACGGTGCGGACAGCGACGCCGTCGACGTGGAACGTCACGCCGTCGGGGCCCCAGACCGCCGCGTACTCGTGGAACTCGGTCACGTCGATCGGCAGCGAGACCTCGGCGAAGTCGTCCGCGAGCGTCGGGTCACCGAACGGGTGCACGCCCATGCCGATGCGTGCGCCCTCGGGGCCGGCGTTGCGACCGAAGATCTCGCAGACGCAGATCTCGGCGGAGCGGTCCGGCTGGTCCTCGAAGCCGATCATCCAGAGCGCCGCCATCGAGGTGGCGTCGACCTCGGCCCGGGCGCGCAGCTCGACGGCGCCGAAGGTCGGCGTCAGCAGGCGGCGCGGCGGCTGCTCCTCGCGGACGACGGCGTCAGGGTGGAATCGGTGCTGGCCGATTCGGCTGCCGACCGGGCCGGAGAAGACGCCGGTCTGCAACGACGAGACTCGCGTGTCCCCGTCGAACTCCGGGCACCACGGCGGCTGGTCGGCGTCGACCCGCAGCTCGAGATGGCCGTCGCGGAGCCGGTAGCGGGCCGCCGCGGCCGCCGACGAGCTCCACTGCGGCAGGTGGTACGGCAGCCAGACCTCGCGGTCGAGTTCGTCGGTGTCGAAGGTCTGCTCGACGTCCAGGACGTGGTCGCGGGCCAGCACGTCGTCGAGATCCACCGTGGGCTCCTCGTCCGCGGGCCCACCAAGCGTGCCATCGTCGGCGGCCGTGCACCCGGCGACTCGCGATCCGGCCCCCGGGTGACAGGCGTCGAATCCGCTCGGTCAGGCGCCGAACCCGCTCGGTCAGGCGCCGAACCCGGTGGTCAGGACGATTGCCGCGAGCACCCACACGTAGACCGAGAAGATCCGGAACCGGGCCTGTTCCAGCAGACGCAGCACGGCCCACAGCGCGCCCGCGCCGACGACCGCGGCGGTGACGGTGCCGACCGCCATGGCCGCCCAGCTGACCTGCGTCAGACCGCCGGCACCCAGCACCTCCAGGGCCTGCAGTCCGGCGGCCGCCAGGATGGTGGGGATCGCGACGTAGAACGAGTAGCGGGCCGCCAGCTTGCGGTGCATGCCGACCAGCAGCGCGGCGAAGATGGTCGTGCCCGAGCGCGACAGGCCGGGCGCCAGCGCGGCGAACTGCGCGATCCCGATCGCGACGGCGACGCCCACCCCGACGTCGCGGGCCCGCAGCCGGCCCGGTCCGGCCCGGTCGGTCCACCACAGCATCGCGCCGGTCCCGACCAGCGCGACGGCGATCGCGGTCGGGGAGCCGAAGACGCGGGTGAGCGGATCGACGAACACCAACCCGAGCACGCCCGTCACCGCCGTGGTCAGCAACCCGAGCAGCACCAGCCGTGTCGACACCGCCTCCCGCAGCCCGCCGGCGCGCAGACGCCCGGAGCCGAGGTCGTCGACGACGCCGGAGGCCAGCGCGCGCAGCCCGGCGCCCATGACGACCGCGATCGACACCAGCGTGCCGACGTGGACGAGCAGGTCGAACAGCACCATCTCGGCGCTCTCGGGCGGTGGCAGATCCACGCCGACGCCGCGCAGCCAGGTCTGGGTGAGCACGAGGTGGCTGGTGGACGACACCGGGAAGAACATGAACACCCCCTGCACGACGCCGAGCACGAACGCGACGAACAGGGACATGCCGAGCAACTCCGGAAGGCGGGCGGAAAGGGGCGGGAAAGGCGCCTACAGCTGGCGGCGGCCGCGCTCGATCACGGCGGCGCGGCGTTCGGCGACGGCGTCGGCGTCCACGACCAGGGAACGGCCGCGGATGCGTTCGCGTTCCAGGGCGTCCGCCAGCGGAACACCCGACAGCTCGCGGTAGGTGTGCAGGAGGGCGGCGGTGATGCGCGGGTCGGTCTCGCCGATCGCGGTCCCGATCGACAGGGCCGTGCGCAGCAGTTCCTCGTGGTCCACGACCGCGTTGACCAGGCCCATCGCCCGCGCCTCGTCGGCGGCGACGAACCGGCCGGTCAGGCTCATGCCCATCGCGTCGCGCAGGCCGACGTAGCGCGGCAGCAGCACCGACAGGCCGCCGGAGGGATGGATGCCGACCCGGGCGTGCGTGTCCGCGAACCGGGCGCGGTCCGAGGCGACGGCGAGGTCGCAGCACAGCACCAACTCCAGCCCGCCGGTGACGGCGGCGCCGTTGACGGCCGCGATGGTCGGCGTGCGCAGCTCCTGCAGCGTCTTCCACGGGTCGGCGTCGCGGTCCTCGACCTCTTCGAGCACCAGGTCACCGGAGCCGACCGCCTCGAGGTCGAGGCCGGCGCAAAAGGCCGGGTCGGCGCCGGTCAGCACGATCGCGCGGACCTCGTCGTCCTCGTCGGCGGCCCGCAACTGCGCCACCAGGTCCTGCATGGTCGCGAGGTCCAGCGCGTTGCGGCGGTCGGGGGCGTCCAGGGTCAGGACGGCGACGCCGTCGCGGGGAGGGACCGTGGTGAGACGCGACATGGGCACTCCGGGAGCCGGGTCGGGCGGGCGTCGGTGGGTGTGTGGGCGCGAGCCTGCCAGAGCCCACGCGCCCGCCGCACACCGCGGACGGCGACTACAGGCCGAGGACGGCGCGCGCGATCAGGAAGTAGATGACCAGCCCGGTCGCGTCGACGAGGGTCGTGATCAGCGGTGCCGACACCACGGCCGGGTCGATGCCGATCCGCTTGGCGAGCAGCGGCAGCAGGCCGCCGGAGAACGACGCCCACGTGCAGATCGTCAGCAGCGTCGAGCCGATCACCAGGGCGAGCTGCCAGCCGAAGAAGATCGTCACCAGCGGCAGCGACACCAGCCCCAGCATCACCCCGAGCAGGGCCCCGACGACCAGCTCCCGGCGCAGGATGCGTGGCAGGTCGGCGAAGCGCACCTCGCCGACGGCCATCGCCCGGATCACCACGGTGGCCGCCTGTGAACCGGAGTTGCCGCCGGTGTCGATCAGCAGCGGGATGAACAGCGCGAGGGTGACGACCGCCTCGAGGGTGTCCTCGAACACCTGCAGGACGTTGACCGTCAGCACGGCGGCGGCGATGAGGATGAGCAGCCACACGGCTCGCTTGCGGGCGAGGTGGAACACGCCGGCGTCGAGGTAGGGCACGTCCAGCGGCTCGGAACCACCGGCGCGGGCGATGTCCTCGGTCTCCTCGGCCTCGATGATCTCCATCGCGTCGTCGACGGTGACCACGCCGACGAGCCGGCCCTCCGTGTCGACGACCGGCAGGGCGACGAGGTCGGCCGCCTGCATCAGCCGGGCCGCGGCTTCCTGGTCGTCGTCGACGCGGGCGGAGAACGTCTCCTGACGGAGCAGGTCGGCGATGCGGGTGCCGGGGGCAGCGGTGACGACGTCGGGCAGGTCGACGGCGCCGACCAGCCGCCGCTGGTCGTCCGTGACCGGCAGGACCAGCACCTCACGCGGCCGCAGCCCGGCGCGGCGGACCTTGCTGAGCGCGTCGGCCGCGGTCATCGAGGCGCGCAGGCTGACGTAGCGCGGGCTCATGACCCGGCCGGCCGACTCCTCCGGGTAGCCGAGGAGGACGTTGGTGCTGCTGCGGGCGTCGACGGGCAGGGTCGCGAGCAGCCGGCGGGCGACCTTGGCGGGTACCTCGTCGAGGAGACGGGCACGGTCGTGCTCGTCGAGGCCGAGGAACAGTTCGTTGACGGCCTGGTCGGCCAGCGCCTCGAGCAGCTGCTGCTGGTGCACCGGGTCGAGCGCCTCGAAGACGGCCAGTGCCCGGTCCTTGCCGAGCAGGCGGAAGACGACGGCGCGGTCGGCCGGCTCCAGTCGGGCCAGTTCCTCGGCCACGTCCAGGGCGCCGTGCTCGTCGAGCCAGGCGTCGATGCCGTCGAGGTCGCGCTGGCGGACGAGGTCGATCAGGGTGAGGGTGTCCTGCGTCATGGTCGTGCACTCCCTTCGCGGGCACGAGGAAGCCCGCGGGGTCGGGGCGCGCCGGACGCAGGACGGCACACCCCGGATCACTCAGGGAGTGTCGACCGCCGCCCGACGCTCGGGCGAGTGACTAGAGCTCGGGTCCAGCGGTCTCACCTCCTCGAGGTCGTGGCGTCGCCGGACAGGACAGCGGGGCACACCGCCCCGGTGTCGCGGCCGGAGGGTGCCCGAGGTACCGACGGGTGTCAACGGCGGCCGTGTCGGTCATCCGGACCGGACACAGAACGTGCGTCGGCGCCGCCGCGGCTTCTCCGTGCCGTCGGCGCTTCCGCGGAAGCGCCGAGGGCACGGAGGTCGCCCATGGTTGACGTTCGACGTGCCAGCAGCCGGCGTCAGCGGCAACACGCACGGGCAGTCCCCCGAGCGCTTCGGGGGAAGCACCTCGCGTGCCGGACACCCATGGTTGATGTCCGAGCCGACGCCCCCCACCTGGGCGTCAACCCGCCCGACAGTCCCCGTTGCGGGCGCCCCGGCGGCAGCGGCAGCCGATCGAAGCTGCGCGGGGGCACGCCCTTCGGCTGCAGAGTGGACGAGTGGCAACGTACGCGGGAGCGCCTGAGGGGCGCGCGGTGAAGGGCAACGACGCCGCGGGTGCGAGCTGCAACGAGAACTGGCGCGCATCCTCGCTCGGAGTCGGGACCTTCGCAACCGCCAAGCCCTAAGGTTCTCGCCGGTTCACGGTTTGATGCGACTCACTTGCTAGCCTTATTGGCATGGATGCCCCAGGAATCAGCGAACACGGCACAGACCGCGACCGCCGACTTGCACGAAAGCTGGAGCGGAGTCCCGGCGCCTTCTTCATAGAGCGCGGACGAGACTTGACATTGGCCGCTCCCTACTTCAATCAGCGATTGGCCGAGGGAGCGTACTCCGGTGCGGCGAAGCGGCATCTGCACAACCTGTGCGCGGCTACGTATGCGGTTCTACTCAGTTCGTTCGAGTTGACCTGGAAGGCCCTCTTTGCGCACATCATCGATCGAACGACTTCGTACGATAAGCGCCTCCTAGATTG
The DNA here is from genome assembly GCF_041821065.1 of Egicoccus sp. AB-alg2. NCBI lineage: Bacteria > Bacillati > Actinomycetota > Nitriliruptoria > Egicoccales > Egicoccaceae > Egicoccus > Egicoccus sp. AB-alg2. Next base: position 339,456 of record NZ_JBGUAX010000007.1, read on the forward strand.
GAACAAGACCTCGGTGTCCGTCGAAAGTCTGCTAGCCCACCGTGACCAGACCTCAGTCGGAGCAATGTTCGCTTCCACATTCGGCGCTTGGCAGCAACCGGACCTAGTGAATGACCGGTATGAACGGCTCCTTGAGTTGCGCCCGTTCAGCAACCAAGATGTGACAACACTTACAGATCTCTGGCAACTTCGGCACGTCATCGCGCACAGTTCCGGCATTATGGGAGGGCTCGACGCGTATCGAGTCAGCTGGGACCTGCCGGTTGACAGCGCGCTGCAGCTTGATCCTCAGTTCGTCGAGCAGTCCTATGCAGAGCTCAGAGGCATTGTCGCGGCTCGCGTAGCGGACATCGGCACGAAGTTGCTCGACGACTTCTTCAGTGGTGCCGCGACTGGAGACTGGGCATCCGATCGGGAGACATTCAGCGCGTTGTATCTGCTTGGCCACGTTGTCGGCCAGCGACAAGAGCTACCGGAAGTGGACGAGGTCGAATATCAGCAACAACGCCTAGCGCATCAATGACTGTTCACAACTTGCCGGAACCGACACATGAGCAGGCTCGTTGTTCACCCTAGCTACGAGAACGGGCTATTCGACAACACGACAGAGGCTGAGCGTCTCGTCATCACTCGGGGGAACCGCTTCGATGCAATCTCGCGGTCCTCTCGGAGTCGCTATGCGCTCTCGATGGCGGATGGCGCCGCGCTGGAAGTCACGGTGATGGTGTCACCGACGGGTAGTACGTGCGGGCGTTGTTCACACGCTTGGGCGCCGGCAATCATGTTTTCGGGGCATCTGCAACGATTGCAGTGCAGCGCCGGCAGGGCACGAAGGAGTCGTACCGCCTTCTGGTATCAGGATGTACAACCTTGATGCCAGCGATTCGCCGACCCGGCGAGGCCCGGGGTGTTGGAGAAGAGCATGAGCGCGACAGAGCTTCGCTCCGCCGCCATCGCGGCCGCCCGGGCGGTTCTCGAGGCTACAGTGACGTGGTTCCCGTATAAGGTCAGAGACGGTGACGCCGATCACGTGATCTTCGCGGGTGGCTACGTAGCCCGCGGCAGGCGCCTCTTGGGGGTTTGGCCGTGCTCGCCGAAGCGGGCGAGGACGATTCGGTCGGGACTCTGTACCGAACGCTGCTTGAGACGTACATGGCAGGAACGTTTGTCCTGCTCGGTGAGGAAGGCGCGCTAGAGGTCCTGCAGCGCTCGCTCAAGTTCGAGGTTCACCACTTCGAGTCCGTCCTGACTGGTGAGTCGCGGCCGCGACCCGAGGGCGCGGAGAGGCTCAAGCTGTCCGACTACAAGGCGAAGAACGGGCTCGTCGAACGGCTCGACAAGATCTTCGCGTCACGCAAGGACTCATACCGGGGATGGGCGCCCGCGATCTATCGAGATCACTACCGGGTAACGAGTCTGCACGACGCCCACGGTGGCCTTGGTTGCCTGACAGGGCACTTCGACCGCGAAGACGGCAGCATTCTGCCTCAACGCGACACCGGCTATCCCACGACCCCTTCGGTGCTGCTGCACCACGCGGTGGCTCACGTCGGCAGTTTCGCTGGAATTTGGGGTTTGCGAGCCGGGATCGACATCACCCCATTGAGCGAGGCGCTTCAACGCTGGGAGAGCGACTTCCCTCAGTAGTTCTCGCCGCGGGGGGTTCGGCCGGGCCGCAACGCCATGCTGTCAGGCAACCGGCATGGGAACAACCGCCGTTCTTATGGACGCGATGGCGAGCAGAGCGGATCGCCCGCAATCACGGCTTTGGCGTGTACGAGCCCGCCGCAGCGCCGTCCCTCCCTGAGCCGCGGGTGGAGTTCCATCGAACCCCGGTCAGCTCCTTCCTGCAGATTGGCTCTGTCGGCGCCTTCAATCGGCTCGTGGTACGACACCACGCACCTGCCGTAAGAATCTGATCACGTCGGCAGCTCGGCCGGACACCGCCCACTTGAAGACGCCTTGAACGGAGTCATGGTCTTGCCACGGGCCAGGATGAACGCCCAGGTACTCACCCAGGGCGTAAATCGCTTCTATCTGCTGGCTGCTCGGCGTGACGGTGTCGAACCGGACGTGCTCGGCGCGGAAGAACCGTAGAAATGCCGCGGTACTAAGCACAGCACCGGTTACTGCCATACTCGCCCTGGTCACGTGTGGCCTCCTGACGAGTGAGAGCGGGAGGGAGATCGTTGCACGCCGTCGGCGAGATGACGAATCTGCTGACCAAAGCGCTGGCCAGCCTGGATGAGAGTTGCGCCGAGATCGCGCTCAATGGTGGTGTCGAGCTTGGTAGTTGGCGAACCGACCGTCGTGTCTGGTCGTCCGCCGCGCTCGGATCGCTTCTCCTCTGGCTCGGTGGCGTTGGTGGTGGCGCCTTTGCGGAGATGGAGTCGCCCGAGCTCGCCGGGTCGGCCACCCTCAGCCTGGCGCTGGTCTCAGGTATCTGGTGGGCAACGCTCGTCAGCGCGAAGAGGAAGCCTCGCGCGCATCCCGAGGTCGCCCTCAGCGGCGGCGCCCTGCGTACGTACACAAGTCAGGCACCGAGCGAGAGGAGGCCAGCCACAGGGCCTTCCGACGCGCTGCAGTCGCCGCCCTCGGCGACGGGCACACCACCGCCGGGTGGTACCCGGACCCCTGGAGCGAGGGTTCGGTCAGGCACTGGAACGGGCTCGAGTGGACCACGGATACCAGGCACGATGCGCAGCCGCGGTAGCGATTCTGGGCACGGGGCGCGGGTCTAGCTGTAGATGCCAGCAGGGTTGTTCAGCTGATGTAGCCGTAGTCCGGGTGTCGCTCGGTTGAGGGAGCCGTGGGGTCGGTGGTGGTTGTAGTAGTGCAGCCACGCGGGCAGGGCGCGGCGGCGGTGCTGCGAGGTCTGGTAGGTGACACCGTAGGCCCAGCTGTTGGTGATCAGCCGGATGAACCGTTCGGCCTTGCCGTTGGTTCGTGGCCGGTAGGCCCGGGTGCGCAGGTGCTTGAGCCCGAGCTGGTGGCACACGCGGGCGTGGTCGCGGGAGCGGTAGCCGGGGCCGTTGTCGGTCATGACACGCCGCACGTGTACCCCTCGGGCGGCGAACCAGGCCACGGCACGCTCGAGGAACCCGGCGGTGGTCTGGGCGGTCTCGCCCTTATCGAGTACCTCGGCGTAGGCCAGCCGGGTCGCGTCGTCCACGGCGACGTGGAGGTACTCCCAGCCGATGCCGCGCACGCGGGTGGTTCGATCACCGTGCACGCGGTGGCCAGGCCGGCCGATCTTGCCGAGCTTCTTGACGTCAACGTGGATCAACTCGCCAGCGTGACGGCGCTGGTAGCGGTTGGGCGGCTCGACCGGGCCCAACTTGGACAACCGGTTCAGGCCGAGCCGGCGACACACTGCGGTCACGGTCGAGTACGGCATCCGCAGCGCGTCCCCGATCGCCGGCACGGTCCAGCGCTGCCGGCGCAGCTGCTCGATCGTGGCCACCATGGCCGGTGGGGTCGCGTGCGGCAACGATCGGGCGATCGAGGGGCGGTCGGCGAGCAGTTGGTCGCCGTGGCGCCAGCGGTCGAGCCACTTGAACACGGTGCGTTCGCTGACGCCGCCAAGCTCGGCGACGTCGGCCACGCTGAGCTGGCCGGCGTCGATCTTCGGGATGAGCTGTCGGCGTCGCAGAGGCGTCCAGGGCGCGTTAGCGTGAACCTGCATCCGGGTCTCCAGGTGCTGGCGGCGGTAGCACCCCCAGTCCTAGCGAGACCCGGATGTCTTCTGAACAACCCTCGTAGCAACTACATCTAGCGCCCCTTTGAGTAAGGCGTGGATCGTCCATGCTCATCCGTGGCTGGAGGCCCCGGGCGTCGGGTTTTGGGCGGGCACGCGCACGTCGGTCCTGACCCGGAGCCCGCAACGAATCGCGACGACCCCATCTCGTTATGAGCGGCCCTGGTCTCTAGCGGTGGCGCACAGAATCACGGTTGTGGCCCCTCCGTCGGTTCGGCGTCGGCTGCGCCCCTAGGTGCGCGACCGGGCTTCCGCCAGGTCGGCTAGCCGGTCGAGAGACGCCTGCAACATCTCGGACGTCGTGGACCGGGCTCGGGCGAAGCGGTTCTCGTCCGTTAGTTGCGACCAGTCGTAGGTGTGTGTCACCAACGTCGTCGACCCTCCTGCGGGCTCGAGCTCCCACCGCCAGAGGTGACCGGCCGGTGGCCGCCCCGGATCGGCGGGCCGCCACGCGATACAACGACATTCCTGGAACTCTACGACGTGGTTCTCGCGGACCTTGCCGCCCGTCAGCACCATGGTGAACACGTCCCCGACGTGCTGGACGCGCTGCCCCGTGGGCGCTTCGGCGAGGTTGTCGTTGCCATCCCACTTCGGCTGGTGGGCGGGGTCTGCGATCAGCTCGAAGACCAACTCTGCGCTGGCGGCCACCTCGCGGGTGGCCGACACTGAGCGGGGAACGTTGGCGTCGTCGATCATGCACTCTCCTGACCGCCCGGGGGCGCGTGCACCACGTGGTGGTGCTTGTTGTTCGCGTCTGTCGGTTCTACCACTGCTGGGGAGGGGCAAGGCGCGGCGCCGCCGACACTATGGGCGGCTCGGCCCCGTGCCTGCGTCGCTCGCAATCACGGTCTCGAGCGGGTAGCTATTGCGGGCGTGTAGTCAGCGTTGGGCTCAGCGCTCGGCGTGACGACAAGGTCGGTGCCATCGTCGCCGTCGCTTTTCGCTTCGAGGTGCTGCCATGCTGACGGGCTCGGCGACCTCGTCATGCCATCTCGCCCCGCCGCCGCGTGCCGGTCGTCGTGGCCCGTGTGGACGGTGCCACGTGCCGGCACGCGGTCCCGCGGTAGGACTACCCATCAGCACCTCATGCAGGCTCGCGGCCCGGCACCAATCGCCACGAGGCGACGGCCAGCCACGCGGTTGCGCTCGTCACGATGACCGCCACGAGGTACTTGACCCAGGTGGGGGCGGTCTCGGTGGCGAGCACGAGTGGCACCGTCAGCGCGTACGGGACGCCTCGGCTGCGTGCCATGCGATCCGACCGCCACACCGAGATCGCGACGAGGACGCCTCCGATCGCCAGCAGCGCCGCTCCGGCGAAGACGACGGCCAGCGCTCGTGTGCTGCCGTCGAGCACCGCACCGATGATCGCCGGCGCATCGACGTGCGCAGCGGCGACGTCGGGGTACGCCAGTGTCGCTGCACCGAGTCCGAACACCACGAGCGCAGCACCCGTCAGCGTGCTGAGGAAGGCGCCGAGCGCCACCCGTTCGGCTCGCGATGAGGAGAGCAATGCGTAGAGGGATGCCGTGCCCACGGCCAGCAGCATCACGGCGACCGCAAGCAGGGTGTGAGCGAAGGCGAGCCGTTGCGTCGTCATCGCGGTGACGAAAGCGTCGAGGTCGGCGGGGCTCACCTCCGGACCGTGCACGACCTGGCCGAGACCGAACAGCACCGTCCCGGCCAGCAGGACGACGATGCCGGCGCGCAGCCGTCTTCCGGGTACGTGGGAAGCAGCCGTGGAGGCTGGACGGACGTCGGTCATGACCGCACCTCCCCGCGCACGTCAGGCCGTCGCCGGGAGGGCGCCGACCTGTGCGAACATCGAGGCGAGGTCGCACAGGGTCCACGCCTCGACGATGCGGCCCTCACGAACCCGCAGGACATCCGTGCCGCCGATCCGGAACGGGAGGTCGCTTGCGGGGATGCCAGCGAAGTCGCCGGACTGGGTGCCGACGAGCTGCATGCGGATCGCCACCAGCTCCCCGTCAGCGACGGTGTCCTCGATCTCGATCCGCAGGTCGGGCACCGCGGCCGCCCACGTCTCGAGGTCGCGACGAACGCTCGACGGGCCGCCGTCCGAGCCGAGCCCGTGACCCACGTAGCCGGCGTCGACCAGTGCTGTCGCGGCGTCGAGGTCGCCTGCAGAGATGTGCTCGTAGAAGGCGATCGCAACCGCCGTCGCCGTGGTGTCCGTGGTCGTAGATGTGCTCATGTGGCTACCTCCTGAGCGGGACCGGCTCCCGCTCACGGAGGCACCATCCGTGCGTCCCGGCGAGGGAGCATGGGGAGGCCTCCCCATGTGTTCGCCCAGATCACCGGTCGCCGGCGTGGAGGGCGGCGTACGCCGCCGCCTCGACCCGGCTGCGCAGGCCCAGTTTGGCGAGGATGTTGCTGACGTGGTTGCCGGCGGTCTTGACCGAGATGAACAACCGCTCGGCGATCTCCGCGTTGGTCAGACCCTGGGCGACGAGACGCAGCACCTCCTGCTCCCGCTGCGTCAGGACACCGACGTTCTTCGGCCCGACACGGCTGCGGTCTCCGAGCGACCGCAGGAGTGCTGCGGTGCCATCCACGGCGTGCGTCGCGCCGACGCGTTCGTAACCGGCGAGGGCAGCGCGCGCCTCGGCAGCCGCGAGATCCGGGGCGTCGACCACCAGCAGCCGACCTAGCGCGAGGTGGGCGTCCGCGGTCTCGATCGCGCCCGGCGCCACGACCTCGAGGTCGTCGAGCGCGGCCTCGAGGTGCTGCCGGGCAGCCGCGGTGTCGGCCGACGCGGCCGCGACCTGCGCGCGGGCGAGGGCAGCGCGGCCGGCGACGCGGCGGTGCCCGGTGCGCCGCGCGAGCGCGTCGAGCCGCTCGACGACCCCGCTCGCCATCTCGACGTCGTCCCGCTGAAGGTGCGCCGTGACCAGCAACGCGAGGGCTGGCGCCGTCAGCAGGGAGTCGCCACCGAGCCGGCGGCACGCCCGTTCGAGGAGCGTGCTCGCGCCAATGGGATCGTCTTGCGCCAGCGACAGCTTGGCTCTCACGACCAGCGTGGCCGGTTCGTCCGCCTCGTCGACGGCCGCCGCGGCCTCCTCGAACCGTCCCTGGTCGACGAGGAGCTCGGCGAGCTTCGCCGCGGGCGGAACGCAGCGGGCGCGGTGTCCGGAGGCACGAAGTTGCCCGAGGAGCATGCGCAGCTGCTCCTCGGCCGCGGCCCAGTCACCGGCGGCGGTGAGCGCCTCGGCCGAGCACGTGGCGCAGAAGCTCAGCAGCCCCGGATGGCCATAGCGTTCGGCGACCGATGAGACGATGTCGTTCCACTGTGTGAACCGCTCGAGCTCGCCCGACAGCTCGCAGCGAGGACGAGATCGCAACACGCGGTGGCCAGCGTCGACAGCCGGGTCTCGCCACCGGTCGCCGCGGCCATCGCCTCGTCGAGATCCACGAGGCCGGACTCCAGGGCACCGCTGGCGACGGTGGCGAGCCCGCGGCGTGAGAGGGCGAGCACCTCGATGTCGACGTCGCCGGCGGCGCGGGCGTGGGTCAGCGCCGTGCCGGCCAGCGTGATCTGCTCGAACGGGTCCCGGGCCGTGTAGGCGCCAGCGAGTGCGACCCAGCCCTGAACGACGGGAGACGAAGTCGTGTCAGCGAGCGTCTCGGCACGCGCGAGCCATCCTCGCGATGCCGCCTCATTGCCGATGGCACCCGCGTACTCGCGGGCGAGCCACGCGGCAGCCGCGGCGGCCGCGTCGTCCTCGCCGCTCGCGCGCCAGCTGGCGTAGGCCATGGTGCGGGTCTCCAGCGCCGCGTCGACCTCGCCCAACCACCACAGAGCCTCGCTCAGGCCTGCGGACGCGCGCGCGTGCTCGGGCCCGCCGGGCGGGAGAGCAGGCGCGGCGAGTGACAACGCTTCGACGGCGTCCTGCCACCGGGCCTCATCCAACGCGCGCGAGCCCGCAGCCAGCAGCGCGTCGACGGACGCGCGTGTGCTCTGGGGCACGGGTCCTGCCTGACGGTCGTCCATCGGCCCAGCATGCTCGCGGCCGGTGGCCATGGCCACCATCGCGCTCGGATCGCGCTCCGAGGCGGCTGGCCTGCGCGCCGACACCGAGGGCAGGCCTGGGGTGCCCAGCCGTCTGGCACGTTGTACCGGCGAAGCGTCGACGGTGAAGCTCGCCACGGGCACCCTCGACCCTGCGGGTCGTCACCGCAGAGTGTTGGGCTTGGGGAGCGAAAGCAGCCGCACACTTCGTCGCGCTGCTTGCGGGGTAGCAGCAAGATCGGGATGGGTTCGCGGTCGGGGCACCTACCGCCGCTATGACTATGCGCAGGTCTGCGCCGAGGCCGACGCGCACGAAATCACGGTGATGGCGTACCGGGCGTCGTTGAGGCCGTTGCTGGTCTCAAGAAGGCACGGATCACGTCGTTGAGACCGTCAGGCGCTTCCATGTCGACCATGTGCCCGACGTTGGGGATCAGCACGAGGTCGGCCTCAGGGATGGTGGAGTACAAGGGTTCCCACACCGAGCGGGGAGCACGCACGTCTCGCTCGCCGTTGACGATCAGCGTCGGGACGTTGACCTGCGACAGCACGTCGCGCAGATCGGCCTCGGCGAAGGCACGCAGCGCGGTCCTGGTGGCAGCCGGGTGCAGTTCGCCGATGATCGATTCGAGCTCATCGATGATCACTGTCGGCGCGTCGTCGGCAACGAGCGTGCGGATGAGCGCTGGTGCCCAGTTTCTGGGCGGAAGCTGGGAGTTGCGCTCCATCAGCTGCAGCCGCTGCTCGACCGTTGCCGCGGGCAGCGAGCCGCGCCATCCGGCGTAGGCGCCTACGAGGATGAGCGAGCTCACCAGCGTCGGATGTTGGCGGTACAGCTCCAACGCAAGGCCTGCGCCCCACGACAGGCCACCGACGTGCACACGCTGCAGGCCCAGCGCCTGGAGGAAGGCGGCCAACACATCTGCCCAATCCGGCAGGCTGAAGTCCTGCGGTGGGTCCGATGACGGACCCGCACCCGGCGCGTTCCACGCCACCACCTGGAACTCGTCGGCGAGCCCGTCGATCTGTGCGCGCCACTCGCGGCTGTTCGTAGGCCATCCGTGCAGGAGCACCAGGGGTGGCCCGTCGCCTCGTCGGTCATAGGCGATTGAATGGCCCTCGACCTCTACTACGTGCACAGAACTGCCCCGCCACGGCCGTCCCAAGCCTACGGCTCTTCGCCCTGAAGGAACACCTCGAAGGGGGCGCACGCCTCAGCGATCGCGTCCTGCGCGTCACCTGTCACAACGATCGGGGGTTATGCACGCCCGGCCACACGAATGGTCGCACGCATATTCACGGCGATGTGCGTGGCCACGATTTGAGGATGACTCGCAGCTGACCGATGTCGCCCGATCACGTCCTAGCCTGCCGCCCGGTAGCGTCGAGTCGTGGGCACAGATGAGGAGACGTCGTGGACATCGAGTTCGTCGCGAGCTTCTCCCCGATCGTCGAGGACATCACCGGCGCACGCAGCTTCTACGGTGAGCAGCTCGGCATAGACTTCGAAGGTGGCGAAGACGACTACGCGTTCACGGAACGGCTCGACGGCGTGAAGCACCTGGGCCTGTGGCCGCTGTCGGCAGCTGCTGACGCGTGCTTCGGCACGCCGAACTGGCCTTCCGACCTCCCCCGGCCCCAGGCCAGCATCGAGTTCGAGGTGGCGGACGTCGCGGCCGCTGCGGCGGAGCTCGTCGAAGGCGGCCATCAGCTCCTGCATGAGCCGCGCACGGAGCCCTGGGGCCAGACGGTCGCCCGGCTTCTCAGCGCTGACGGGCTACTAGTCGCCGTCTGCCACACGCCACACCTGCGCGAGGGCGCCACCTGACCGGCAACTCCTGAGCCAGACGACTGTTGGTTTCGGGCGGTGCAGCCGCTCAGCCAGTCCGCCCCATGGTGACGGCTGCCCGCGTGGGACTCGGCAGCCGAGTCGTGGAGGGATGCGTTACCGGGCGCCGGTGGCTCCGGCGAGGTAGGTCGGTGGGATGTGCTCATCGATTCCGGCGCGTTCCAGCGTGGTGCCAGCGGGATGAGGACGGGCTGGTTGCCCCGGCCCACGACGCGGACCACGCGGTGCGTTTGCGAGCGCCAGGTCGCACAGGTCGGCGCCGCACGCCTCGGACACCCGCAGGGCGTTGAGTGCGAGTAGGCAGGCCAGGGGCGGGGAGGGTCGAACTCGACGAGAACCTGCCGAACGATCTGGCGACGGCGCTACGTCGCGACGGCCGTGACGTGCACACGGTCGTCGTGAAGCGACTCGCCGGCGAGAGTGACCCGGTGGTCATGGCGGCGGCAACGGATGAGGGCAGGATCCTGCTCACGCTCGACCGCGGAATCGGTGACCTGCGGCGCTACCCACCGGGCAGCCATGCCGGGATCGTCGTCGGCGGGCCGTCTGGACACGGTCCGGACCGCACGAAGAACCCAACCTGTCAACGCACTCCGACCAAGAGGGTGGCGGCATGACGCTGCAACGGATGGACAACGTCGGCATCGTGGTGGAATCCCTCGATACCGCCATCGCCTTCTTCCTCGAACTCGGCCTCGAGCTCGAGGGACGAGGCATGGTGGAAGGGGAATGGGCAGGGCGCGTCACCGGGCTGGGTGACCAGCGAGTCGAGATCGCGATGATGCGTACACCGGACGGCCACGGACGGCTCGAGCTATCCCGCTTCGTCGAACCGGATGTGATCGCCGATCACCGTGACGCTCCTGTCAACGCCCTCGGCTACCTCCGCGTCATGTTCGCCGTTGACGACATCGATGACACGCTCGCCCGGCTTCGCGAGCTCGGCGCGCAACTCGTCGGCGAGGTGGTGCAGTATGAGGACGCGTACCGCCTCTGCTACATCCGAGGCCCGGAGGGGATACTGATCGGGCTGGCCGAGGAAATCGGTTAGCAGCTCGGGTATGGCGTTCTACGCACCTGGTCTCGTCTACAACGGCGATCGAAATCACGGTCTGGGGCCGGCAGCTGACGCGGGCACGGCCCGCCGCTACGGGTTTCGCTTCAGCCCGTAACCCTGAGACCGGTCCGAGCGACTCTGTTGTGGGTTGCGCAGGGTCGAGGTGCAGCACCGGGTGGGAGAGGGTCATCGCTGTGGACGACGCGTCGCTCGTGCGTCGGGCCCGAGAGGGCCGGCCGGAGGCGTTCGCGGTGCTGTTCGAGCGGTACGAGACGCGATTGCAGGCGGTGGCCGGCGCGATGCTCGGCGACCGAGAGTTGGCCCGGGATGTCGTGCAGGACACTGCGCTCGTCGCGTTGGCTGGCCTCGATCGGCTCCGCGACCCCGACCTCGTCGGGGCGTGGCTGAGTGGGATCTGCCGCAACCTGTGCCGGCGGCGGCTGCGCTCGCGCGTGCGATCGGAGTGGTCGTGGACTGCCCTGCAGGGCGGTCGGATCCCGCTCGACCAGCCCGATCCTCACGCCACCCCTGAAGACGACGCCGTCCGTGCCGAGGCAGCCGAGGCCGTTCGGCGAGCGGTCGCCGAGCTACCCGCGGGCCAACGTGACGCGGTGAAGCTGTTCTACCTCGATGACCGCAGCTACCGCGAGGTGGGCGAGATGCTCGGTCTTGACGTGAATGCGGTCAAGGCTCGGCTCCATCGGGCACGAAGGCGCCTGCGGCCGCGCGTCCGTCCGGAGGCGGCGGCCGCCAGCCCGCTGCCGGTTCGTCCTTCAGGCGTGCGGCAGCCCGCGGGAGCCCTACCGACCCGCACACCGACACCGGAGGAACACATGACGACGACGGACACCCCCACCCCGGTCGAGCTCGAGATCGATGAGGTGCGGCGACGAACGATCGACGGGCAGGAGCAGTACGTCGTCGTGCTGCAGGCGGCGACGGGTGAGCGGCTGCCGATCTGGATCGGCCCCTCGGAGTCGATCGCCTTGGCGCTGCGACTCACTGGCACACCCACCCCGCGGCCGCTGACCTACGAGACGATGGCGAGCCTGCTCGCCGCGGTCGACGGTCGAATCACCGAGATCTTCATCACCAAGGTGGAGAACGGCGTTTTCTACGCCGACGCCGTGGTCGAGGGCGCTGGTGGCAGCGCGCGGGTCGACCTCCGCCCCAGCGACGCGCTGAACCTCGCTCTCGTCACCGGGTCGCCGATCCGCGCCTCCGCCGCCGCGCTCACAGAGGGGCTGAAGACCGAACGGGCTCATGTCACCAGGCTCGAGGACTTTCCCGACGACGCCGCGTCGATCGTGGCGGATCTTCGTCGACAGTGGGAGGTGCAGCTCGGGCACTTCTCGGAACCCGAGGCGGAGTAGGCCGACGATCCCAGCGATGCCCTTCGGCGATCAGTCCGCTGGCCCCGCGGGTCGGTGACGGGATCGTTCGCTTGGCGGCCAGGCGCGCCATCAGGTCGAGCTTCGACGGCCACACGAACCGGTAGTCGTGAGGCGAGTACCGGAAGGTGCCGTCGTCCAGCCGGCCGTCGTGGTGGACACCGCACGCTGCGTCACGACGTCGAAGGTGTCGAACCCGACGTGCTCCGCCGCGAGGTCGAACGGGACAGCGACTGGCCATGTCTCCGACCGAACGTGACGTGGTTGACCGAGTCGACCGGCCTTCTAGAGTCGCGGCATGGTGACGAATCTGGAGCCCATCGTTCACGAGTACGCGCTCCGTTGCGATCCGGAGAGCGCTTTCGTGATCTACACGACCCGGATCGGGGACTGGTGGGATCCCCGTTATTCGGAGAACGCTGAGACGTTCGAATCGGTGACCATCGAGCCGTGGGTCGGTGGGCGAATCTATGCCGAACACGCGGATCTCGGGCAGCACGACTGGGGTGAGGTGACGCTCTGGCAGCCGGAACGTCGGGTCGTTCACACCTTCACGCTCGCCCAGGACCCCAGCCACCCCAGCGAGGTCGCCGCGAAGTTCGAACCAGGCGAGAATGGCCCTGGCTGCGTCTTCCGGTTCGAGCACGGGGGATGGAACGAGACCAACGCGGCCACACGCGAGAAGTTCGGTGACTGGCCGGTCATGCTCGACCGCTTCGCCGCCCTGGTCGAAGCCCGAACCTGACCCGATCCCGGGCGTCGGATCCGCTAGGGGCGGCAGCGGCTTCCCGAGCATGCGGTCGACGTCCCCGCCGTAGCCAGCGATGACATCCTCGAGATGCTCGTGGTGCCCCAGCGTGAGCGTGGCGAGGTCGAACAACGCGTCACCCTGGCTGGCCTCGCACCAGTCGATGATCCCGGTGGCCGGTTCACCGTCGATGAAGCCGTGCTCGACGTGCAGGTCACCGTGGAGGAACGCCGGCGTCCACGTCCGGAGCGCCGCCTCGGCGAGATGACGATTGCGCGTGACGATGTCGGGAGGAAGAACGCCGTTGACGACGAGCCAGCCGCACTCGTCGACCAGCCGACCGGAGAGCGAGATCACGGCGGTGGCGCAGCCTGCCGGGACCTACCCTTCGTGACGCCTCGTGGAGGAGCTGTCCGTGGACCACGTGAAGGTCGTCGTACCCACCCCCGGCGGACCGGGGTCGGAGCGCGCCTGGGCCGAGCCGGTCGACGTGGCGGCGGGTCGCTACCGCATCGACAACGTGCTCTTCTTCGCGGACGGGGTGTCACTCGATGACATCGTGCGGTGCGAACCCAACGCCGCTGGTGACCTCATCGTGGTCGAGGTCGTCGAACGCTCCTCCAATGCGACCCTCGCGTTCTACCCCCACGACGAGACGATGGGCCAGGACGGTCGTGACACCGCCTGCCGGCGACTCCTCGCTCGCATCGCCGACCGACACGGCGACACCGTCAGCTGTGAATCCGGCATGGGGTTCGTGACCGTCTGCGCCTTGCCGGATACGGCCGACAGCGTGCTCGCCACCGTTGCGGCCGAACACGACCCCGACGGCGCCGTCGACCAGGACGAACGGCGTGCCGGACGCTGGCGGTTCTTTCCTGTCGCCCATCCGGCGTGGGAGGTCCCGTCCCCCATCGAAGGGGCCGACGACCTACTCGCCGAACCAGCCCCCGAGGTCTTCGCGGTCGCCTGGCCCGAGCCCGGTGACGACCTCGTCGCGTCCTGGCCCCCCGAGTTCGTCGAGTCCTTGCGTTCCTGGGCCTCCACCGACGAGCGCATGCGTGACGTGCTCGACCGGCGCATGTACGTGCAGGCCGTCGGCATCTACGGGCGCAACGCCCTGATGCATGAGCTCGGTGGCGATGAGGTCGGCCCAGCACCGTTCCGCCTGCTGACCACCGAAGTCGACGACGGCATTCGACAGGGCTGGCTGGCCGCCCACATCGACGGGCAGGTCCGCTGGTGCCGTGGCGACGAGGCGGACGAACGGATGCGCCGGTTCTTCGGCAGGTTCGGACTCGACCCGGACGCCGACCCGTACCGTCCCGTGTCCGGCGGGCCGGGCTGACCCGCCTTCAGCGGTCGGACAGGCCTCTGCCCTCGAGGATGCGCGGGACGATCTTGTCCACGCGTCGTTCGCGCGTGGTCGACTGCTTCGCGGCGGAGACGTGCAGGTTGTAGGCGCGCTGGCGGCCGGGGGTGAGCCCGTCGAAGGACGCGGCGAGCTCGGGGTCCCCCGCGAGCCGTTCCGCGAGCTCCGGGGCCAGCTCCTCGTCCGGCCGCGGTGGCACCTCGGTGCCGGCGTCCTCGACGGCGATGGCCTGCTGGACGTACTCGGCGACGGCATCGGCGTGCGTCTCGACATCCTTCACCGACGTGAACATCATCCGGCGAGCGGCGTGCGAGTTCGGCCCGACCTCCTCGAGCAGCCCCGCGGGGTCGTCGAGCAGGATGCCCTTGAAGAACATCAGCGCGAGGTTGTCGGCGAACTCCTGGACGATCGCGATGTTCGCGTCGCCGTGGGTGTAGCAGGGCTTGCCCCACTTGATCGTCTCGTCGAGGCCGGCCGAAACCAACAACGGACGCAAGGCCCGGATCTCCTCCGGCCACTGCTCGGAGGCCTCGAGGTACGCGTCGACGTCGGGGAAGTCCTCCATGGCTTGCTGCCCCCTTCCGGGACGGGAACGACGCCTTCAGTGTGCCGAGCTGGTGGGTCCGTCGCCGGACCGATCCCGAGTGCGAGCACGTCGTCGAGCCAGCTCCGCGTGCTCGGCGGGCCGGCTTCCGCGGAAGCGCTTCGGCGGGGGGCGTCGGCGATCCCAGCCGGCGCCGGCCACTAGGGTGGGTCGGCGTGTCACGATCCGATCCCGCCATCGCCGCGTCGACGCTGCGCGACGTCGCGCTCGGTGGTGCCGCCGGGGCGCTGCTGCGCGCGGGCGCGGTGCTTCCCGCGGTCGTGGTCGCGGAAAGCGAACTGGTGGCGCTGGTGGCGCTCAACGCGCTGGGCGCGTACCTGCTCGGACGCCTGCTCGTGCGGGCCGTCGACGACGTCCGGTGGCGGGCCCGCCTGCCGCTGCTGGGGACGGGGCTGCTCGGCAGCCTGACGACCTTCTCCGGGCTCGCGGTGCCGCTCGCGCTGCTGTGGGCCGGCGGCGCGCCGCTGGCGGCGGCGATCTGGGCGCTGGTCAGCCTGGCCACCGGCGTCTGGGCCGCCGCCCAGGGCTTGCGGGAGGTCGACTCGTGACGGCGGCGGCGCTGTCGGGCGCCGTCGCGGCGGCCGTCGGACTGGCCGTCGCCGGCGCGCTGGGTGCGGTCGTGCGACACCTCGCGGTCACCGTGGGCAGCCGTCGTGGTGACACGGGACGCGCGGCGGCCATCGCCGTCTGCAACCTCCTCGGCGCGCTCGCCCTGGCGGGGCTCGTGGTGGCGGACCGCCGTGGCGTGGTCGGCACCTGGTCGCTGCTCGTGGTCGGTACCGGCTTCTGCGGGGCCGTCACGACCTTCTCCACCTGGGTCGTGGACGTGGTCGCGGCCTGGCACGGCGGGCAGCGCCACCGCGTCGTGCTGGTCGGGGTGGACCTCGTCGGGCAGCTGGTGGTGGGCGTGCTGCTGGCCTCCCTCGTCGTCCGCTGGGCGGCCGGCTGACGGGCGGCCCTCAACGCAGCGCCTCGACCAGCAGCACCACCGCCATGCCGGCGAACAGCGCCGCGGAGGCGAGCCGCACCGTCCGTGGCGAGAGCCGCTTCCACAACGCGCGCCCGACCACGACGGCCAGGACCCCCGACACCGTCATCCCGAGCGTCGCCCCGACCCACACCCCGAACGCGGAGGTCGTGGCGGCCAGGGCGAGCGCCGCCACCATCGTCTTGTCGCCCAACTCGGCCAGCGAGATCCCCGCCACCACGGCGAGGAAGCCGCGGCCACCGCCGGGTGCGCGATGCGCGTCGATCTCGGTGGCCGGCTCCTCGCGCCAGGTCCGCACCGCGAACAACGCGAACAGCGCGGCTGCGACGAGCAGCAGTGGCTGGGTCGGCAACGCCGTGCCGAGCAGCGCCCCGGCCGTCACCGACAGCCCCATCGTCAGTGCCGACGCCGTGGCGACCGCGGCGACCAGCAGGGCGGTGCGGTAACGGGCGGCGAGGGAGAGCGCGAGCAGCTGCGACTTGTCGCCGAGTTCGGCGAGGAAGACGGTCGCGAACGCCAGGAGGGCGGCGTTGAGCATGTCCGGCACCTTCGACTTCCTGGTGGTGCCGGGTGGGGGCCACGTCGCTCCGACCCGACACGCACGACGTGTCTGGGTCGGAGGTCTCGCCCGCTGACGCCTGTCGGCGATCAGCCCGCGCGGCCGGGTGCGACGCACCAGTGTGTCGACCGTGCGATCGGGGGCTACTCCCCTCCGAGGCGGCGAGGGTATCGCAGGGCTCGCCCGCCGCGCGAGGCGGTCAGCGGCAGGTCTCGCTGCGTTCCACCACGGAAGCCGCCTCGTCCTCCGACGGTGCGTCCCCGCCGGTGGCCTCCTCCGCGCCGGTGGTGACGTCGTCGGAAGGCGTGTCGGCGTCCGTGCCGTCGCCCTCGGCCGCCTCGGCGCCGGTGTCGCTCTGGACGTCGGGGGTGGCGCCGTCGGTGCCGGCGTCGGTGCCACCAGAGCCATCGGTGGTCGCGCCTTCGCCAGCCGCGCCCTCGCCCGCCGCGTTCTGCTCAGCCGGGTCCTGCCCGGTCATCAGCCACCGCAGCAGCTCGCGGGTGCGCTGCTCGTCGACGACGACGTAGGCGGCCCCGTCGATCGTCTCGATGTCGCCGGGCACGACCTGGCCCTCGAGACCGCCCCGGACGGTGGCGCGGTGCTCGCGCGCGAGCTGCTGGATGCGGTTGAGCGTGAGCGTGTCGTCGAGCTCGACGGCCTGGGCGACCGCCTCGGCGACGCGGAAGGTGCGCGCCGGGTCGTCGAAGACCCCGACGCTGGCCAACTCGTTGCGCAGCTCGGTCACGAACCGCTGCTGGCGTCCCATACGTCCGAAGTCGTTGTCGATGTGACGGGCCCGCACGAACGCCAGCGCGTCGGCGCCGTCGAGCCGGACGCAGCCGGCCTCCAGGTCGAGGTTGGCGTTGTCGTCCTGGAGGGGTTCCTCGACGTACATCGACACGCCCCCGAGGGCGTCGACGATGTCGACGAAGCCGCGGAAGTCGACCTTCACGACGTGGTCGATGCGCACGCCCATCCAGTTGCTGAGTGTCTGGACCACGCAGGTGGCCCCGCCGCGACCGTCGAGTTCACCGATCGCGTAGGCGGCGTTGACCCGGCCGCTGGTGCCGTCGCAGCGGGTGAGCAGGGTGTCGCGCGGGATGCTGAGCAGGCGTACCTCGCCGTCGTCCGGGTCGAGCCGAGCCAGGGAGATCACCTCGGTGCGCTCGCCCTCGGCGTCGCCCGTACCCAGCTCGCGGCGCTCCTCGGGCGTGAGCACCTCGCGGGAGTCCGACCCGAGGACCAGCACCGTCAGTGCACGCGGGTCGAGTTCCTCCTCGTCCGCGCCCTCGTCGGCTCGGCCGTCTCCATCGGCGTCGCCGGACGCACCCACCGGCGGGCCCTCGCCGAGCCCGTCCACGCCGACCCGGTCGATCGACGCGTTCAGGGACCAGAGCCCGACGGCGACCAGCGCGGCGACCGCCAGCAGGACGGCGCCGCCGATCAGCGCGGTCCGACGGCCCCAGCCGGGCCGTCGCTCGCGCTCGGCCCAACTCGCCCCGCGGATGGTGTCGGCCACGCCCTGTCCTCGTCCCTATCGTTCCCGGTCGTCGATCGTCCCCCGACTCGCGCAGGATGAGCCACCCGGAGGGTGGTGTGCGGAGCGCGGTGCGGTCGTACGGCCGTCCAGTCCGCGCACGGGCCGGTCGTTCGGGGCCGCCACCTGTTCGTCGGGACGCCGACCGATCGGGCGGGGCGGGCCGGCTAGCGTCTCGCGTCACCCGAGCCGGCGATGTGCCGCGTTGTTCGCAGACCTGTTCCCCCTCACGGACGCCGGTGCCGTCTTCGCGGTGCTGCTGCTGCTCGTGCTCGTGGGGCCGATGCTGGTGCGGCCGTTGCGGCTCCCGGACCTCGTCGGGCTGATCGCCCTGGGCATGGTCGTCGGTCCCAACGTGTTGGGCATCGTGTCGGGGCAGGTGCTGATCCACGCGCTTGGCTTCGTCGGCCTGCTGTACCTGATGTTCCAGGGCGGCCTGGACCTCGATCTCGAGGGGTTCGTCGAACGGCGCCGGGCGTCGATCCTCTTCGGCACCGTGACGTTCGTGCTGCCGATGCTGGTGGTGACCGGGGTCTCGCTGGCGATCGGGGTGCCGTTCCTGGCCGCGGTCATCATCGGCTCGGCGCTGACCAGCCACACCCCGCTGTCGTACCCGACCATCGCCCGCTACGACCTGGCCCGCAATCCGGCGGTGACGGCCAGCCTCGGTGCCACGTTGCTGGCGACCGTGGCGGCGCTGCTCGTGCTGGCGGTGGCGTCGGCCGGCGCCGAGGGCAACCAGGGCGTCGGCTACTGGCTGCTGTTCACGGCCGGCATGGTGCTCTACGTCGGTGCCATGCTGCTGGGGGTGCCACGCTTCACGCGCTGGTTCTTCCGCGGCCTCGGCCAGGACCGCGAGGTACGGCTGACGTACCTGCTGTCTGGCATGGGCCTGGCCGCGGTGGTGGCCGGTGCGATCGGCATCGAACCGATCGTCGGCGCCTTCCTCGCCGGTCTGGCGTTCAACCGGTTCGTGCCCGACGGCACCGTCATCGCCGACCGGGTGGCGTTCCTCGGCCGGTCGCTGTTCATCCCCGCCTTCCTGATCAGCACCGGGATGATGCTGGACCCGGTCGCGCTCGTGACCGACCCGGCCACGCTCACCCTCGGGGTCGCGCTGGTGGCCGCCGAGGTGGTGTCCAAGTGGGGTGCCTCGACGGTGTCGGGGCGGTGGCTGGGGTTCACCGCCAACGAGCGCGGCCTGATGTTCTCCCTGAGCGTCGGGCAGGCGGCCGGCGCCCTGGCGGCGGTCGTCGTCGGCCAGGAGCTCGGACTGCTCGGCACCGCCGAGGTCAACGCGATCATCCTGGTCATCATGGTCACGGCACTGCTGGCCGGCGTCAGCGCCAACCGGCACGCCCCGCAGGTGCCGCCGCCGGGCACCGAGGGCCGCTCGCTGGGCAAGCGGGTCGTGGTACCCGTGTCCAACCCGGACACGATCGAGTCGCTCGTGCGGGTCGCCGGGCAGGTCGCCGCGCCCGACTCCGGGGCCGTCGTCGCGGTCAACGTCCTGCCCTTCGACGCCGCGCCGGAGCAAGTCCGCGCCAACCGCGAACTCGCCAGCCGGGCCGAGCGCGCCGCACTGGCCGTGGGCTCCGAGGTCAACACCAGCGTGCGCATCGACGCGTCGATCGACGGTGGTGTGCTGCACAGCGTGGTCGAGCAGGACGGCACCTGCCTCGTCATGGGGTGGGAGGGCCAGTCACGGCGCCGGGGATCGCTGTTCGGCAGCGTCATCGACCGGTGCGTGGCGATCTCGCCGGTGCCCGTGCTGGTGTGCCGGCCCGGGATCGACGAGCCGACCCGCCGGGTCGTGCTCGTGGTCACCTCCGACGAGGTCGGCTTCGGCCACGACCGGGGGCTGGTGCTGGCCGCCGAGGTCGTCGGCCGGCTCACCCGGCAGGCCGAGGTGCCCTCGCTGGTCGTCACCGACCTGCCCGAGGACGAACTGCGCCACCGCCTCGACCATCGCATCCGGCCCAGCGAGATCGTGACCGAACCGACCGTGCTGCGGGCCCTGGCCAGCCGCGTGCGAGAGGGCGACGTCGTGCTGGCCGTGACCCCGCCCGCCACCAGTCGGCTCGGTCGCGGCGCCCACCGTGTCGCGCAGGCCGCCCGTGGCCGCACCGTGGTCGTGGTCGTCCCCCGCTGATCACTCGCGGCCCGTGCCGGGCCCGGCTCGCTAACGTGTGTCGCTACGCCGAGCTCGGACGCCATCGTCCGGGACGGGGGACCCACTCGGATGCCGCGGCATCCACGGGGCGAATCCGCGTTCGCGCGGTAAGGCGACCCTTCGCGCCCGAGCCCGACAGCTAACCCCGTAGGCGACACCGGAGGAGCGTCGCAACCGGCACGGCGTCCACGACGGATGCACGGCACCTGCGGCCTCCACGCGACCGAGCCCGTCGCGCGTGAGACCCGTAGAGGCATCCCGTGTCCTTCGAGATCCCACATCTGCCCCTGCAGCAGCCGGGCCTGCTGCTCGCGGTCCTGACGGCGGCCATCCTGCTCGCGCCGATCCTGGCGCGTCGGCTGCGGCTGCCCGAGGTCGTCGCCGTCGTGGTGGTCGGCTTCGCGATCGGCCCGACCGGCCTCGGGCTGGTGGAACGCGCCGGCGTCGTCGAGGTGCTCGGCAACGTCGGCCTGCTGTACCTGATGTTCGTCGCCGGGCTGGAGCTCGACCTCGACGACTTCATCGAGCACCGGCGCGACTCGATCGGCTTCGGGGCGTTGACCTTCGTCGTGCCGATGGCGCTGGGCACGGTGTCGTCGCTGGCGCTCGGCTACGACCTGCTCGCGGCGATCCTGCTGGCGTCGTGCTGGGCGTCGCACACGCTGGTGACCTATCCGGCCTTCCAGCGGGTGGGCACGGTCGGCAACCGCGCCGTGGCGACCTCCGTCGGCGCGACGATCATCACCGACACGGCCGCGCTGCTGGTCCTGGCGGTGGTCGCCCGCGCCCACCAGGGCGCGCTGACGCCGGTGTTCTGGCTCACGTTGCTGCCGTCGATGGCGATCCTGACCGCGGGGGCCGTCCTCGGGCTGCCCCGCGCCGCCCGCTGGTTCTTCTCCGGCCGCGGCCAGGACCGCTCGCTGCGCTTCCTGTTCGTCATGGTCGCCCTGTTCACGGTCGCGTCGCTGGCCGAGGTGATCGGCATCGAGGCGATCGTCGGCGCCTTCCTCGCCGGCCTCGCCCTCAATCGCAGCGTCCCCAACGGCGGCGCGCTGATGGAACGCATCGACTTCCTCGGCGCGACGCTGTTCATCCCGCTGTTCCTGCTCGCGACCGGGATGCTCATCGACATCCAGGTCCTGCTCGAGCGGCGCACGCTGCTGATCGGCGGGGTGTTCACGGTGGTGGCGCTGGTCGCGAAGTTCGTGGCCGCCTGGATCAGCGGCAAGGCGCTGCGCTACACGTGGCCGGAGATCGGGGCGATGTTCGCGCTGTCGGCCGCGCAGGCCGCCGCGACCCTGGCCGCCATCGTCGTCGGCCTCAACGTCGGGCTGATCGACGAGGACACGGTCAACGCCGTCATGATGGTGATCGTCGTGACCTGCCTCGTCGCGCCCGCGGTGGCGGGTCGCGCGGCGCCGCTGCTGCCCCGCCCGGAGGTCGCCCGTGACCTCGGCGAGGTCGTCGTCGTGCCACTGGCGAACCCGGCCACGGCCCCCCGGCTGATGCGGGTCGCGTCCGCGTTCGCCCGGGCCGACGGTGGCCTGGTCGTGCCGCTGATGGTCGTGCCGTCCGAGACCGACCGCGAGCGGCTGCGCGAGGTCCGCGAACTGGACGCCGAGGTGGTGGCGGTCGCACAGTCCGCCGGCGCGGAGGCCCGCAGCGTGCTGCGCATCGACGTCTCGACCGACGCGGGCATCGCGCACACGGTCGTCGAGCAGCAGGCGTCGCTGCTGGTCATGGGCTGGAAGGGCGGCACCGACCGGCACGGCGCGCTGTTCGGGGGCGTCATCGACCGGGTGCTGTCCCGCAGCTTCCTGCCGATGCTGCTGGTGCGCGAGGGCACCGAGCGTGTGCAGCGCGTCCTGGTGGTGGTCGACGACAGCATCTCCTCGCCCGCGGGCGGCCCGGCCCTTGAGCTCGCACTGGAGTCGGCCCGACTGCTGGCGCGCGAGGCCGGTGGCGTGCCGGTGGCGGTGGTGTCGCAGGAGGCCGACGGACGCGTCGACCGGCGGGTGCGCGAACACCTCGACGTCGAGGTGGCACACGACGGGCGGCGCCGTTCGATCGTCGTGAAGGCGCTGGCCCGGCCGGAGGACCTGATCGTCGTGCCGACCATCGCCGACGAGCCGAACCTGACCTCGGTCGCGGCACGGATCGCCCGGGCGGCACCCGAGGGAGCATCGCTCATCGTGGCCGTGGACAACTCCCCGGTCGCGCCCGGCCGGATCGTGCCCAACGACGAGGAAGCCGTCGCCGTCGGCGAGGCCGGTCGCACCGCCCACTCGACCGCCCCGATCACCGAACCGGGCACCGACGCGGACGCCTGATCCGGCCACCACCGCACGCCGGACACGAGCGAGGCCCCGGCGTGGGGGACGCCGGGGCCTCGAGAGGGGCAGCGGTGGGGCTAACCGCGCCCGCGGGCGGACGCCTGGGCCGGACCGGGCTGCTCGCCCGCGTCCGTCCCGTCCGCCTCGTCGTCGCCCGGGGCGGGGCGACGGGTCTGTGCGTCCTCGCGCTTCTCCTGCGCGGCCTGGCGCTTCTCCTGCGCGGCCTCGCGACGCTCCTCGGCGCGAGCCTGGCCCGCGGCCGCCTGCTCGTTCGGCGCGGCCGGACGTGCCTCGGCGTCGTCGTCGGCGCCCTCACGTGCCTCGCCGGAGCGGCCACGCTGCTCCGAGCGGCCCTCGCTGGCGGCGGCGGCGACCGCCCGGCCGAAGCCCTCGTCGCCCGGCTGCAACTCACCGCCGCGGATCACCTCGTGGACGGCCTCGGCGCGCCCGTTCGCGGAACGCGGCGCCTCGTCCGCGGCGTGCTCGGGTGCCCCGGCGTCCTCGTCCGCAGGCTCGTCGGCGGGGTCGTCGGTCTCGCCCTCGTCGGAGGTCGTCTCGTCGTCGGTGGCGTCGCCGTTGCCGTCGGTGCTCTCGTCCGGCGCCTGGGTGGCCTCGTCGGCCGCGTCGTCGGCGTCCTCGTCCTCGATCGCGAGGTCGGGCGCCTCGGCGGACGGCTCGTCCACCGGGTCGGTGGTGACCTGGTTCGCGACGACGGCGCCGCCGGCGATGGTCAGGCCACCGATCGCGGCCGAGGCGACGACGTGCTTGGCCAGGTAGGCCAGCAGGGTTTCGACGAAACTCACGGGTACCTCCGTTTCAAGTCGGGCCGCCAGGCCCGCTCGACGTTGCGGTCACCCGGGTCATCGTCCGTCCGGCCGGGCCGGGGGCGGCGCCTCCGTTGGTCGTGCGTTGGCTGCACGCCCTGCTCCGGAGGTGTCCTCCTGGGGCGGCGCCTCGGGCAGCCAACGGCGACCCGCCGCTCCCTCGTCGCTGCGCGAGGCACGGTCGGCGCTGGCGGGTGGTGGGGACGGCCGCCGGGTGGGCCGGTCCGTCGCCGGTCGGTCGCCGGGAGCGCCGGCCGTGCGCTCGTCCGCCCGGCCCGGAGGCGTGTCCTTGGCGGCCGGCCGCTCCGCCGTCGGCGTGTCACCCGCGCGACCGCGGGCAGGCGGCGGCGTGGCCGGCCGGGACCCGGCGGCCGGCGGTTCGGAAGACCGCGCCGGGGGCCGGGTTGCGGGCGCACGGGCCGCCGGCGGGGTGAGGGCCGTGTCGCGGTCGCCGGCCTTGCCGGCGGGCGGCGCGGGCTGCCGGCTGCGCCTGGCCGCGGCGGCGTCCTCGTCGACGGTGGCGGGACGACTCGTGCGCGCCGGCTCCGCACGCCCGGTCGCGCCATCGACCTGCGGGTCGCGGGCCGGCTCGGACCGGTCCGGCACGTCCTCGTCGTCCATGGCCGGGACGACGTCGTCCGGGGTTGGCGCCGCGGTGTCGTCCGACGGGCGTGGCAGGTCGAACCCGACCCACGCGGCGGCGTCCGCGACGACCTCCTGCGCCGGGGCGGGCAGCAGCCCGCCGGCCGCGAGCCCGGCCAGGACCGCCGCGGTGGTGAGTCCAGCGGCGACGGAGCGGCGTACCGCCTGGTGACCCGTCGCACCGAGCGCCGAGCGGATGGCGCGCCGATGCCGCTGGGCGGTGACCTCGTCGGGCGGGGCACCGAGCTCGCGCTCGATCGCCAGGAATGCCGCCGCGACCCGCGGGTCGTCCTGCGGGTCGACGAGGTCGTCGAGGGGGTCGTGGTGGGTCATGGTTCTCGTGTCGTCACCCAGGTCATCGACGGTCGGGCCCGGGAGGGGGCGTGAGTGCCGAGGAAGTTCCGTCGTCGTCCGCGCTGCGCGCGTCGGTGGCGATCAGTTCCCGGAGGCGGGCGAGGCCGCGCTTGGCCAGTCCCTTGACCGCCTCGGGATGGCGGTCGGTGACGCGCGCGATCTCCGGCGTGCGCAACCCGGCGACCAGGCGCAGCACCAGGACCTCGCGCTGGTCGTCGGAGAGCCGATCGAGGAGCGCCAACACCTCGTCGCGCGAGAGGCGGGCGAGCGCGTCCTCCTCGAACCCGCCGGCGACGGCCGCCAGGTCCTCGGGCGCCGCCGGTTCTACGGGACGGCGCGAGGCGGCACGCCGGGCGTCGATCAACCGCCGACGCGCGATGGTGAACACCCACGCGCGGAACGCGTCCTCGTCGTCGTCCGCCAGGCGTGGCAGCGAACGCACCACCTCAAGGAAGACCTCGCCGACGAGGTCCTCCGGGTCCGGGGCGTGCTGCGCGCGGGCGTAGCCGAGCAGGGACGGCGCCAGGTCCCGGTAGAGGGCATCCCACGCCGCCTGCCGGCCGCGGCGCGCCGCGCGCAGGGTCCGAGGAAACGCCGAGCCGAGCGAGGCCGTCCTCCAGATCGAACCGTCCCGGGCCGCTCCCGGCTCACCGCTGGCCGGGGTAGAGCCAGCCGTAGACGGCACGGGTGATCGTCGGCATGACGGCCCACGTCATGAGCGCGACCAGGAACGGTGTGACGACCACCGTACGCAACCAGCCCGGCCAACCCGCAGTCAACGGCGCCAACAGCGCGTTGGACGCCAGCAACAGCGGCACCAGCCCGAGCGTCGTGAGGATCGCCTGCTTCCAGCGCGGCGGTGGGCCGGTCGGCGTCGGCCGGCCGTCGAGCGTGAACCAGGTCTCCAGCCCGGTCTGCTCCTCCCACGCCCCGGTGTCGACGGTGAGGTCGTCCAGGCGCGCGATCCACCGGGCCCGCAGGTCCGAGCGCTTCCAGCGCACCATCGCCTCGTAGTCGCGGAAGCGCAGCACCAGCACCCACTCCGGGCCGCTGTGGGCCGTGCCCGGCGGCAGGACGGTGATGCCCTCCGCACCCGGGAACTCGGTCAGGATCAGCCCGATGTCGTGCACCCACGCCTCGTAGGCCGCCTCCATGCCCGGCCGCACCAGTCGGCTGATGACGACGGTGACCGGCTCGGCGGGCTCGGTGGGCGTCCCGGCCGGATCCGCGGGGCCGGCGGTCACGACGCGCCGGCCCGCTGGCAGTCGGCGCAGCGGCCGTTCACGACCAGCTCGACGTGCTCGGTCGCGAACCCGTGGCCTTCCTCGAGGTGCTCGCGGATGCGTGCCACGAGCGTGCCGACGTGGTGGTCGACGTCCCCGCACACCTGGCAGACGAGGTGGAAGTGCTCGTCGGGATGGGCCAGTTCCCACCGGCCCGCGTCGCGGTCGCCGAGGCGTGTCACCCGCGCGAGCCCGAGCTCCTCGAACAGCGACAGCGTGCGGTACAGCGAGGCGGTGTCCACCTCCTCGCCGGCGTCCTCGATCGACGCGGCGATCTCCTCCACCGTCCGGTGCCCGTGCTCCGCCTGCAACGCCTGCCAGACCACGCGTCGCGGTCGGGTGACGCGATGGCCGTGGGCGCGCAGGGTGCGATCGAGCTCGGTGTCCATCACTCGACAGCGTACGTGCGCGGCCGGTGGCCGGGACGCTCGGCGGGGCGGGTCGGCGGTCGCGCCGTGCGGGTCAGTGGTCGTGCTCGTCGGCGTCGGCTTCGGCCTTCGTGGCGTGGACCGTGCCGTCGGGATGCTCCGGCGGGGTGTAGACCGTCCACACGCGCAGCGACTCCTCGCCGGCGTTGCGGATGTCGTGGCGCACGCCGGCCGGCACGTACACCAGCTGGCCCGGCCCCATCGGCTGTGCCTCGCCGTCCAGGACCGCCTCGCCGCGGCCGGACACCACGTACAACAGCTGGTCGGCGTCGTCGTGGTGCTCCTCGCCGATCGCCTCGCCCGGCTGCAGGTGCATGGTGACGAGCTGGCTGTGGGGCCCGGTCTGCACGACGCGGCGGTAGTCGTCGGTCTGGCGGGCCAGCTGCTCGATGTCGTGGATGCGGCCGTCGCTCATGGGTACCTCACGTCTCGTCGGCATCGGCCCGCGGGACCGGTTGGACCGATCCGCGCGGGCGTCTGCGGGAGAGCCTGCCACCGCGGCCAGTGTCTGGCCGGGGAACGCCCTGACCGTCAGCGGGGGACGACCAGCATCCCGCTGCGCAGCTTCGGCAGCACGTAGGTGGTCTTCGGTGGCATGGTCGCGCCCGCCTCGGCCACCCGGAGGACCTGCTCGACGTCGGGTGGTGCCAGCGCGATGCCGACGGCGTCGGGGACCTCCAGCGCCGCGAGCCCCTGCGGCGCCGGGACCGGCACGGTCGCGCCGGCCGCGCCGGCCTCGCCGGTCGTGGCGGCGAGCA
This sequence comes from Egicoccus sp. AB-alg2, assembly GCF_041821065.1. Classification (NCBI taxonomy): domain Bacteria; kingdom Bacillati; phylum Actinomycetota; class Nitriliruptoria; order Egicoccales; family Egicoccaceae; genus Egicoccus; species Egicoccus sp. AB-alg2. The sequence continues at coordinate 366,146 of NZ_JBGUAX010000007.1, forward strand.
GCGGGGCCACGATCTCCCGCTCGGCGAGACGGACGTCCAGGGCCTCGACCGGGTCGTCGGTGACGGCCCGGTCGCGCAGGTCCAGCGCCCACCAGGTGCCGGCGACGACGAGGTGGACGCGACCGGGCCCGTCCGGCGCAGCCGCGCCCGGCAGCGGTTGCGGAACCAGCCCGCGGTCGCGCAGCCGGTCCAGGACCATGTCGGCGAGGGGCTCGCCCAGACCGTGCACCCGCCGGTGGAAGGGCAGGACGCGTAGTTGGTCGGCCGGCAGCAGGGCGGACAGCACCCGGCCGGTGCCCGGCTCGTGCGCGGCGACGGCCGCCGCGCGGTGATGGCCGTCGGCGACGAACAGTCGGCCGGCGGCGTCGACCGCGGCGACCAGGTCGGCCTGCCGAGCGGGGTCGGTCACCAGCCACAGCGCCACGTCCATCCCGTCGTCACCGCGGAACGCGACGTCCGGGGCGTCGGCGACGATCGCCGCCGCTGCGGCCGTGACGGCCGGGTGCGGCCGGTGGGTGAGGGCGACGGGGCTGGAGGCGACCCCCACCACCTCGAGGTAGCGCACGAGCTGCGCGACGCGGTCGCCGTCGACGCGTTCGTGGGGCAGGATCTCCGCCGCCTCGCCGGGGGCGCCGAAGCCGGACACCTCGAGGTCGCCGACGATCGCGATGACCCGGTCCGCGCCGGCGCCCAGCGCCACGACGACCAGGGTCGGTCGCGGGATGGCCTGGAAGTGACCGTCCTGGAGCAGCCGGTCGAGGTTGCGGCGGCAGGCGTGGAGGGTGTGCTCGAGGTCGGCGTGCGCCTCGGGGCCGGCCGGTGGCAGCACGTTGAGGAAGCTGCGCGGGTCGGCGGCGGCCATGGCCGTGCGCTGCGCCGGCGTGAGCGCGTCGTAGGGCGGGGCGACGACCGCGTGCGCGCCGTGGTCCGCGACGACGTGGCCCGTGAAGGGCAACAGCTTGGCCACGTCCACCTCCCGGAACCGCTCGACGCCCCGACCACGCTACCCGTCGCCGGTGCACCGCCGGCGCCGGGCCGCCCCGTGCGGGGGGCGAAGCGCCGGTGAACCGGGAGCCGGCGAGGGCCACCCGTGCCGCGCGTCGCCGGGTGGTGGGGCCGCCGGGCCGCAGCGCGTCGCCGGTGACCGTTCGGTTCCGGCTCCGGTCCGCTCTCGATCCAACGCCGTCGAGGAACCGGCGACAGAAGAAGCCGTCGTAAAGGAACCGGCGACAGATCAGGCTCTGTCGATCCAGCGGTCGGCGGCGCGCAGCCGGCGTTCGAGGTCGCGGATGGTGGCCTGGTTGATCGAGCGGATCCCGGCCTCGCGGTTGAGCTGCCCGTTGACGACCTCGGGGGCGAGGCCGGTGAGGTGGGTGAGCATGCGCACGCGGTCGGTGTTGGCCTGGCGCAGTTCGCGTTTGCGCTGGGTGCGGCTGACCGTGAGCGTGGTCCCGTCGGCGCTGCCATGGTCGCCGACCCGCGGCGGTGGGGGTGCGAGCTCGATCTCCAGCGCCAGGTCCTCGTGGGCCGGGTCGTGGACGAGGTCCTCGGGGTGGTGGTCGTCGAAGATCGACGACGGGTCGTGGTCGACGACGGCGGTGGCGGAGATCGCGGCGAACAGCGACAGCTGGTCCTCGCCGTCGGGCGGCAGCTGGTCGAGCAGCTCGACGGGGTCCTGGTCGCCCTCGTCCTCGCGCCGCTTGAGGCTGTGGGTGCGCTGGTCGGCGATCTGGGCCGCGAAGGTCCGCAGCCGGAAGTCGTCCGGGATGAACATGAAGGCCTTCTGCCGGCGCAGGTTGCCGGACCAGCGCACGAGCCGGCCGACGGCCTGGCGGAAGAACAGCTCGGTGACCGTGTTGGTCGCGTAGACGCCAACGCGCAGGCGCGGGACGTCGACGCCTTCGGACACCATGCGGACCGCGACGATCCACGGGTCGCGGCTGGCGGCGAACTCGGCGATCCGTTCGCTGGCCTGGGGGTCGTCGGAGGTGGCCACGACCGCCTCGACGCCCTGCTTGGCCTTGAGCAGCTTCTGGATCGCGCGGGCGTGGTCGACGTCCATGGCGATGACGAGCCCGCCGGCGTCCGGGTGGGTCTCGCGCAGGCGCAGCAGCTGCGTGTGCGCCTGCTCGAGGACGGTGGGCAGCCACTCGCCGTCGGGGGACAGCGCGGTGCGCAGCCGCTGCGAGGCGAGGGTGCGGTCGAGCCGGTCGTCGAAGGTGGCGGACACGATCGTGCCGTCGGGCGTGGACCACTCCATGTGCCCGTTGATGCGCGGGAAGAACACGGGCCGGACGACGCCGCCGTCCTTGAGGGCCTCGCCGTAGCCGTAGACGTAGTCGGCGACGGCTTCCTCGAAGTCGTAGTCGACGAACGGGATCGGGTTCTGGTCGCTGCGGAAGGGGGTGCCGGACAGCGACAGGCGCCGGGCGGCGAGCTCGAACGCCTCGAACACGCCGTCGCCCCAGGCGCGTTCGGTGCCGGCGTGGTGGATCTCGTCGAGGATGACGAAGGCGTCGTCGGACGGACCGCGCAACGGTCGTGGCTGGGCGGCGACCTGCTGGTAGGTCACGACGACGCCGTGCATGTCGTGCGGGAACGGGTCGGACGAGGCCCACTCCGGCTCGAGGTGGACGCCGAAGTTGGACGCGGCCTCGGCCCACTGGTGCTTGAGGTGCTGTGTGGGCGCGACGACGACCAGCCGCCGGTGCGGGTGGCCGGCGAGGTCGCGGACCCCGGCGGTCAGCGCGAAGGTCGTCTTCCCGGCGCCCGGCGTCGCGACGGCGAGGAAGTCGCGCCGCGTCGTCTTCTCGAACCGGTCCAGCGCCTCCTTCTGCCAGCGGCGGAGTCGCAGGGATCGGCGCACGGCGGGACCTTCGGGATGGTGCGGGCAGGGGTTTCGGGCGGCCGCGGATGATGCCATGCGGGCCCGACACCGACGAACGACCTCGCGCCGGTGCACGGCGGCTTGACGAGGCGGCCGACCGCCGTTCGAGCCGGGCCGGTCAGGCGCCGGGCGGGTCCTCTGCCCGGGCGTCGAGGATCTGGGCGTGGGCGCGCAGCGACTGGCCGATCGCGTCCTGCAGGGCCCGCGCGACGAACGGGCGGACGACCTCGATGGCGATCGGGCGGAGGCGCTGCAGCGAGGCGAGCACGTCGTGCGGGTCACGGGCGTCGGACCGGCCCTCGACCAGGGGCAGTAGCAGCTGCTGGTCGACGAGGTCGAGGAAGCGGCGGGCGATGGTGGCAGCGTCCCCGCGCAATTGTTCGACGAGGTCGAGCACGACCGCGAGCGGGATGCCGCTGCGGGTCAGCTCGGATCCGGCCTCGAGCAGCAGCGGCGAGGGCACCGTGGCCATCTCGCCGTCGGCATCGAACTCCACCAGGCCGAGGTCGGCGGCGCGGACGAGCAGCGCCGGGTCCTCGGCGGCCTCGGGGAACCGCTGGCGCAGTTCGTCGAGGTGCAGGCGCTGGGGCTGCTCGTCGGTCAGCGGGGCGGTGAGCAGGTGCTCGAAGCCGAGCAGGTCGCCCAGGTCCCCGCCGGTCGCCCACGTGTCCAGCGTGTGCCGGATGGCCGCCAGGCTAAACCCGCGCGCCTGGAGGTCGTCGATCAGCCGCAGGCGGTGTAGGTGCTCGTCGCCGTAGTAGCCCGTGCGGCCCTTCAACTGCGGCGGCGGCAGCAACCCCCGCGCCTGGTAGGCGCGGATGGTGCGGGACGTCGTGCCCGCTCGGGCGGCGAGTTCGTCGATCCGGTACATGGCGCGACCGTAGCCGGTCGGCCTCGATCGATCGTCGGGTTGCGAGCCACGCAACGATGTGACATCGTTCGGTGTCGTATAGGAGGTGGCCGAATGGAGCCGACCAGCTCGAGCGCCGCACTGCGCGGCCTGTGGCAGGACTTCGCCCAGTTCGGCGGGGACTGGTGGTACGTGGCCGCTGTCGTGGCCGCGGGTGTGGTGGCGTTCGTGTGGCTCGCCGCCGTCGGCGCTCGGGTCGCCGCACCCACCGACGCGCCGGCGGCCACCCGCGCGGGCCGGGCTCTGGACCGGTTCGGGGCCGGCGCCGCCCACCTCACCGGACTGCCCACGTGGTCGGCCGCCGGCCTGCTCGTGCTGCTCGGTGCTCTGCTGGTCGCCTACGCCGGCTTCGTGTGGGACGTCGCCTGGCACATCGACCTCGGCCGCGACGAGTTCCTGCTGAGCCCGCCCCACGTCTACCTGCTGCTCGGGCTCACCGGTCTGGGTGCCGCCGGGGTGGTGTCCACCGCCCTGGCCACCCGTGCCGGCGCGGACGTCGGCTGGCGCGTGCGCCGCTGGACGGTGCCGCTGGGCGCCGCCGGCCTGCTGGTCGGCGGTGCGCTCGCGATCGCCGGCTACTGGATCGACGAGTTCTGGCACGCGGTCTACGGCCTGGACGTCACGATGTGGAGCCCACCGCACCTGACGATGATCTCCTCGGCGGTGTTCTCGCCGCTGGCCGGGTGGCTGCTGCTGACCGAGGCCGGCCGCGGCGCCGGCCGCCCGTGGGTGCACCGCCACGGCCGGGCCGTGCTGGCCGGCGCCTCGCTGATCGCGCTGTCGGCGTGGCAGCTGGAGTTCGACCTGGGCGTGCCGTTCTGGCAGCAGGGCTACCAGCCGGTGCTGCTGGCACTCGCGGCCGGGTTCGGGCTGACCGCGGCCCGGGTCGTGCTGGGCCCGGGCGGCGCCCTGTTGACCGTCGCCCACTTCGTCGTCCTCCGCGTGCTGGGTGCCGCGATGGCGGCCGGCGCGTGGGGGCTGTCCGCGCCGCGTTTCCCGCTGTACCTCGGCGCGGCCGTGGCGATCGAGATCGCGTTCCGGCTCGCTCGCGGCCGGGGACCGCTGGCCACGTCGTTGGCCGCCGGGGTGGGCGTCGCCACCCTCGGACTCGCCGAACTGTGGGTCTGGGCGCAGCTGGTCGCCCACCACCCGTGGCAGCCCGGCCTGCTGCCGTTCCTGGGCGTCGCCGCGGCGGCCGGCGTTGCCGCGGCGGTGCTCGGGGGCGCCTACGGCCGGGTCGTGACGCATCGCCCCGCCGGCCTGCCGCGCGCCGGCGTGGTCGCCGCCCTGGCCGTGGTGGCGGTCGCGGTCGCCGTGCCGTTCCCGCGCATCACCCCCGACGTGGACGTGCGCATCCTCACCGCGCCCGCCGGCGAGGGGCGCGTCGACGTGGTCGTCGAGGTCGACCCGCCGGACGCCGCGGTCGGCGCCGACCGCTGGGAGGTGTTCGCCTGGCAGGGCGGGGGACGCCAGCTGCTGCCGTTGCAGCCGGTCGCACCCGGCCGCTACGTCGCCCCCGAGCCGGTCCAGGTCGGCGGCAGCTGGAAGGCGATGGTGCGCCTGGCCGACGGGGCCGCGCTCGGGGCCGCACCGATCGCGCTGCCGGCCGACCCGGAGTACGGCCAGCCCGCCATCGAGCTGCAGGCCGTCCGCGAACAGCCGATGCAGTTCCAGGACGAGCTGATGCTGCGCGAGCAGCAGGACGGTCCGCTCTGGCCGGGCATCGTCGGGGGCATGCTGATCGCGGGCATGATCCTCGGCCTGCTCGGTGCCGTGGGCGGTGGCGTCGTCGCGGCGGATCGTCGGCGGCCGGCGGTGGCGCCGCCCGACCACGCGCCCGAGGCTGCGCCGACCGGCGACCGCGGGGCCGCCGACCACGGGACGGCCGACCACGGGACCGCCGACCACGGGACGGCCGACCACGGGACCGCCGCCCCGATCGGCGTGGAGCGCCAGCGATGACGACCACCCACCACCACGACGTCGTCGTCATCGGGGCCGGTTTCAGCGGCCTGGGCGCCGCGGTCCAGCTCCTGCGCAACGGGTTCGACGACCTGGTCGTGCTCGACCGCGGCGACGACGTCGGCGGCACGTGGCGCGACAACACCTACCCCGGCGCCGCCTGCGACGTCCCGAGCCACGTCTACTCGTTCTCCTTCGCCCCCAACCCGGACTGGTCGCGCAGCTTCTCGCCCCAGGCCGAGATCCACGCCTACCTGCGCAAGATCGCCCTGGAATGGGGTGTGCTTCCCCGGCTGCGGCTGCGCCGCACCGTGACCGAGGCCCGCTGGGACCCGACCACCGCCCGGTGGCACGTCACCACCGACGGCGGCGAGGCCTACGTCGCCCGGGTCCTGGTCGCCGCCGCGGGGCCGCTGTCGGAACCCTCGATACCGCCGATCCCCGGTGTGAACGCCTTCCCGGGCCGCGTGTTCCACTCCGCGCGCTGGGACCACGACCACGACCTGACCGGACGGCGCGTGGCCGTGGTCGGCACCGGCGCCTCCGCGATCCAGTTCACACCCCACGTCGCCCGCCGGGCCACACGCACGACCGTCTTCCAGCGCACGCCGGCGTGGATCGTGCCGCGGGCCGACCGTGACCTGACGGCGGCGGAGCGGTGGCTGTTCCGCAACGTGCCGTTGATCCAGCGGCTGGCCCGCGCCGGCGACTACTGGCTGCGCGAGAGCTACGTGCTGGGCCTGGCGCTGGACCCGCGCCTGCTGGCCGTCGCGGAGCGCGCCGCCCTGCGGCACCTGCACACCCAGGTCCCGGATCCGGCGCTGCGCACGAAACTGAGGCCCGACTATCGGCTGGGCTGCAAGCGCGTGCTGATCAGCAACGACTTCTACCCGACCCTCGCACGGCCCGACGTCGACCTCGTCGCGTCCGGCCTGGCCGAGGTGCGCGGCAGCACCGTCGTCGCAGCCGACGGCACCCGGGTCGAGGTGGACACCATCGTCTTCGGCACCGGCTTCGAGGTGACCCGCCCACCGATCGCCCGGCGCATCCACGCCGGCGACGGGCGCAGCCTCGCCGACGCCTGGGCCGGTGGGATGCGCGCCTACCTCGGCACCCAGGTGGCAGGCTTCCCCAACCTGTTCCTGCTGGTCGGCCCCAACACCGGGCTGGGCCACAACTCGATCGTGTTCATGGCCGAGGCCCAGATCCGCTACCTCGTCGCCGCCATGCACACCATGGCCGAGTCCGCCGTCCCCGCCGTCGACGTGCGCCCCGACGTCGAGGCCGCGTGGGACGAACAGGTCCAGCAGCGCCTGGCCGGCACGGTGTGGACGACCGGCGGCTGCGCGAGCTGGTACCTCGACGCCTCCGGCCGCAACTCCACGCTGTGGCCGCGCTTCACCTGGCAGTTCCGCCGCCGCACCGGGCGGTTCGATCTCGCCGAGCAGCGCGTGGTCAGGCCGACGCCCGCTCCGGCGACGCTTCCTCGGCCGGCGGCACCGCCCGTTCCCGCACCAGCCTCGTGAACTCGTGGTGCCGCTCCAGCGGCGCCTGGTGACCGGCCCCCTCCAGCTCGACCAGCTGCGCGTTCGGCAGGGCGGCGACCAGCCGGCGCGAGTGCACCGGCGGCGTCAGCCGGTCCGCGGTGCCCATCACGACGGTCGTGGGGATCGCCAGCTTCGTGACCCCGCGGGTGAGGTCGAGCGAGCTCATCATCACGCCGATCGCCGAGCGGACGTCGGCGGGCGTGTCGAGGAACAGCTGCTCCGTCAGCGCGATCGCGGAGGGGGGCGCGTCCTGACCGTGGGCGAAGTGGGCGGTGACGCGGTAGCCGACCGGGTTCGGCCCCGGCGGCAGCGGCAGCCGCGAGGTCATCGCCCGGGCGCCGACCGTGTCGGCCAGCAGCTTGGCGACCCCGAGCTCGGCGAAGAACGTCGAGTGCAGCTGGTCCACGCCGGTTTGCGCCAGGATCGCCGCGTGCGCCCGGTCCTCCAGCCGGCCGTCACGGGCGTTGGCCCACGCCACGATGCTCATCGCCCCCATGGAGTGGCCGACCAGCAGCGCCGTGCGGCCGGCCGGCACGCACGTGCGCAGCACCGCCTCGAGGTCGTCCGCGAGCGCGTCGGCCGAGTAGTCACCGTCGGTCGGGCGGCCGCTGGCGGCGTGCCCGCGCTGGTCGTAGGCGATCACGCGGTGGTCGACGGCCAGGTCCCGCAACTGGTGGATCCAGAACCGGACCCCCATCCCCCAACCGTGGGCGAACACGACGACCGGCCCGTCGACGGGGCCGGCCTCCCACACCGCCAGCCGCGTCCCGTCGGCCGAGACGACCGTGCGGCCGATCCCGGGCAGGGGCGCGTCGAGGATGTCGTGCTCCGGGTCGTCGAGGAGTCGCCGGCGGTCCCGCCGGCGGGTGAGCTCCCAGGTGGCGACGGCGCCGGCGAGGCTGGCCAGGCCGGTCGCCGCACCGGCCCACTTCGTGCGCCGCGTCACCATCGGTTGGCTCTCCTCGCATCGGACAACGGTCCAGCGTATCCGTCACCGATCGGTGTCACGAAGCCCGGCTGCAGGCCACCGCAGTGGTGCGCAGCCGGCGGCCCATGTGGTCGAGCCTGCGCCGCACGGTCGAGCCGCTGCCGCAGCGGTGCAACCTCGGCTCGACCGTGGGTCATGTCGTCGACTTCGGGCGCACCTTCGAGGGTGCACCGTTTCCGTGGAAGCGCTTCCGCGGGAGCAGCCCAGCCGCTCACCACTACCGACTCAGCGCCGGTCTGGCCAGCCGGAGATTCGTCCCGCTGGTGCTCACGGCGTCGCCGCGAGGAACGCGGCGAGCACGACGACGCCGTAGGCACCGGCGAGCACCCAGGCCGGGCCGCCCCAGCGCGCGGTGACCGGCGCGTCCTGCCGCTCGACGGCGGTGGCGCGCTCCTGCATCGCGGCGATGACCGCCCCGAGCGACGCGGCGCCGTCGATCCGGGTCGCCGACGCCGCCTCGAGCTCCGGGAGCTCGACGATCTCACCGGCGCCCCAGGCCAACGACAGCCGGGCGCCGTCGCGTCTGACCCCGTGGAGCGCGGCCCACTCGATCGAACGGGACCGCCACGCGGTGCGCACCTCGAGCGCATCCGTCGTGAGCCGCAGCCGCGTGCGCATCCGGTGGATGCCGGACGACAGCGTCTCGAGCCCCCCCGAGCGCGGCGATCGCGAGGCCGAGCCGGCCCCCGCCCAGCAGCACGAGGACGGCGGGGACCCCGACGAACGCGCCGACGACCAGCCCCAGTCCCTGCAGACGTGTCCGGCGCGCGACGTGGACGGTGAGCGGCAGCCTCGGCAGCGCCTCCCATGCCGCCGGGGTGACGGGGACGCCCGGCAGGCCGCTGTCCACCGTCCCGCTCGCGCGGGCGTCCTCGCCGACCGGCGCCGCCGTGCCCGGCGCCGACTTCCGCCGCCATCGGCGGCGGACGGCACCCGGCAGGGTGTCCGTGCAGGCCCGCAACGGTCCGGCGGGCACCAACGTCCCGGCCGGCGTGACGAGGGCGACCCAGCCACCGTCGTGGAACGCCCCGAGCAGGGTCGCGCGCTCCGGGGCGGAGGCGTCCGCTCGTCCGTCCTCGCCGCGCCAGGCCCGGGCGAAGGCGGCCTCCTCCTCGACATCGTCCTCGGGATCGTCGCCCTCGACGAACCCCACGGGCGCGGCCAGCGGTGATCCGTCGGGGAGGAGGCCTGCGACGGGCAGCCGTGCCACGGGCGCCGACGTGATCGGGTCCGCGTCGACCCCGAACACGAGGGCATCGCCCACCTCGTCGGGCACGAGCAGAACGTCGACCGCAGGGAGCGGGCCGAACCAGAGCGAGGAAACCGCCCACCGGCGTCGCCACTCCTGCGCCCCGCACAGCCCAGCGAACAGGAGCGCCACTGCCGCGGCGCCCAGCCAGAGGGTTCGATCGTGCGGCTCGGCGACGAGCTCGACCCAACCCTCGTCGGTCGGGTCGACCCGCACCGGGGCGCGTACCCCGACCGGGTAGTCGTCGGGATCCCACACCTCGAGCACGACCTGACGGGAGGCGCCGAGCGCGGTGGGCACGGCGAAGGTGACGTCCCACTCGTCGACCGCCACGACGTCGGCAGCGACGGCGACCGCGCGGCTGCGGTGCTGCGCATCGGCGCGGTCGAGGTGGAGATAGCACCCGGCCAGCACCGTGGCGCACAGCAGCGCGAGCGCGGTGGCGCCGACACGCAGGAGGTGCCAGTCACGGCGGGGGTCGTGCAGCGCACCGCTCGGGTCGACCGGCACGGCGGGCAGCGGCCGGAGCGCGTCCGCGGCGACGGCGCCGACCAACTGCTGCTGCGCGGCGCGGGCTCGCCAGAACCGCACAGCGACGACCACGGACGCGAGCGCGTGGACGGCGAAGGCGGCGCGCACCGCGAGTTGGTCGTCACCGACGACTGCCCACATCGCGAGTGCCCCGCCCCAGACGCACCCGAGGCGGGGCAGCCACCAGAGCAGGACCGGCGTCGCGAGGATCGGGACGAACAGGACCGTCCCCAGCGGGTCGGGCCAGCACGGCTCCGATGCGGTGCAGACCGTGTCGTCGGACGCCACCCCGACCACCACGGCGACGGCCCAGAGCGCGGTGAGCGCGAGTCGCGGCACCCAGCTGGGCACGGCGAGACGCCGCCATGCCGCCGCCTGCTCCGCTGTCAACGCCCCCACCCGCGTGCCTGTCCGAGCGGTCCGCTCACGCCCCCGTGGACGCGTCGACGACCGAGGCGGGAGGATGCCGGCTCGGCGGCCCGCCACCCGGCGGACGGGCGCTCGCGCCCGCCCTGCGCACGTGTGCTCCGGCTGCTGGGCAGGCCGACGCGATGCGCCCATTGCTCGTCACGGTGGACACGCTGACGCGGGGCGGCTGCGTGGCCCATACTTCGCCGTGGGCACGACGCGAAGCGATGATCCGTCGGCACCGGCCGGCTCCGGCTCCGGTTCGCTGCTGCGGGCCATCCGGGCAAGGCCGGAGGACGTCGTCGACGTCTTCGTCTACGTCGTGGTCCTCAACCTCGCGATCGAGTACCTCCCCGCGGTGATCAGCGAAGGCTTCACGCTCTCGTTGCTCACCGCGGTCCTGCTCAAGCTCGCCCTCGAGCTGGTCGTCATCGTCAAGGGAAGGGCCGTCGCGCGGTTCCGCGGCGCAATGACCGTCCGCGCGAAGGTCGTCGCTGCGCTGCTGCTGTGGCTGGCCGCCGCGGGCAGCAAGCTCGTGGTGCTCGAGCTGGTGGACCTCGTGTTCGGCGACGCGGTCAGCCTGGGCGGTTTCTGGTCGGTCACCCTGCTCGTGGTCGCCCTGCTGCTGTCGCGCGCGGCGGTCCGTCGCCTGCTGTCGGACGGGCACGACGAGGCCGCCGCGTCCGCCCCGACCGACCCGCATCCGGCACCGTGACGGGTGCGAGAGCGCGCGCACCGATGAGTTCGGCCGAGCCGGGTCGTCAGCCTCGCGAAGGACGACCGGACGAGCAGGAGCGAGCCCGATGCGCATCGTGGTCAACGAGTTCATGAGCCTGGACGGGGTCGTGCAGGCGCCAGGAGGGCCGCAGGAGGACACCGACGGCGGCTTCGCGCACGGCGGCTGGTCGCACCCGTTCTTCGACGAGACCGTCATGGGCGCCGCCATCGACGACGGCATGTCGCGCAACGAGGCGCTGCTGTTCGGGCGCCGGACCTGGCAGACGATGGCCGCGGCCTGGCCAGAGCGCAGCGACGACCGGTTCGCCGAGCGGATGAACAGCATCCGCAAGTACGTCGTGACCTCCACCCTGGGCGACGACGACCTGACGTGGGCGAACACGACCCGCATCCCGGGTGACGAGGCAGTGGCCCGCATCCGCAAGCTGCGCGAGACCGAAGGTGGCGACCTGGCGGTCCTCGGCAGCCCCACGCTCGTGCGCACGCTGCTGAGCGAGGACCTCGTCGACGAACTCGCACTCATGATCGAGCCGGTGATCCTCGGGGGTGGCAAGCGCATCTTCCCCGAGGACGGCGCCATGCGGACCTTCGAGCTGGTGTCGGCCGTGACCGCCGGCACCGGCGTGCAGATCTGCACCTACCGGCCCGCCCGCCGCGCCTGACGCGATCGGCCGCGGGGCGCCGCGGGCGCCGCGGTTCAGCCGCCGAGGTCGCGCAGGTCGTCGGGGACGTCGACGGCGTGCTGGCGCAGCACCTCCAGCGGGACGAGCTGCAGGGTCCGCTCGCTGGTGGCGGACAGCACCACGGGCGCGGCGGCGCCGTCCTGGTGTGCCCGCAGCCAGTTGATCGCCGTGACGCACCACCGGTCGCCCGGTGAGAGGCCGGGGAAGCGGAACTCCGGTCGCGGCGTCGTCAGGTCGTTGCCGATCGACTGCTGATGAGCCAGGAACTCGGCCGTCATCACCGCGCAGATGGTGTGGCGGCCGACGTCGTCGGGGCCGCTGCGGCACGAGCCGTCGCGGAACCAGCCGGTCAGCGGCTCGACGCTGCATCCCTGCAGGTCGCCGCCCAGGACGTTGCGCTCGCTCATGCCGGCCAGGCTAGCTGCGCGACTGCCGTCGCCGTCGCGAGGCGCCGACGGTTCCACCCGATGTGGCCATCACGGTGGCCGCCCGGCCACATTTGTTCTAGTGTAGAACGAATCCGGCGGGCCGAGGTGGCACGTCGGGTCCGACCGAGCGGGAGATCGGGCGGCCCCCCGCCGACGAGCGCCGGGGGTGGGAACTCACCGGGAGCACGAGGGAGAGCAACGTGAAGTTCGCCAGACGCCGACTCCTGGTCGGCACGACCGTCGCCGCACTCGCACTCGGGATCATGCCCGGCGCGACGGCCGTCGAGGACACCGATCCGTTCAAGGTGCTCGTGGTCGGCAAGACCACGGGCTTCCGACACGCCAGCATCGTCCCCGCCACCACCGCGATCATGGCCATGGGCGACGCCCATGGCTTCGAGGTGGACGTCTGGGACCCGCCGAGCACCGGTGTCCCGGGCGGCAACTCGCCCGGCCAGCCGGACCGGACCCTGCCCAGCACGCCGTTCACCAGCGCCGCGGACCTGGCCCAGTACGAAACGCTGGTGTTCGTGTCCACGGTCGACGGCACGAACAGCCTGAATCCGGCACGGCCGACCCTCCTCGACGCGGACGAGCTCGCCGCGCTGCAGGGCTACGTCCGCGCCGGCGGGGGCTTCGCCGGCGTCCACGCCGCGACCGACTCCATGCACACCGTCCCCTGGTACGGCGAGCTGACGGGCGGGGGCGCGCGGTTCCGCAGCCACCCGGCCAACCAGCTCGCGGACAAGGTCGTCGAGAGCCCGGCGCACCCCTCGACGCAGATGCTGCCGCCCGTCTGGCACCGCTACGACGAGTGGTACAACTTCTTCGTCAGCCCGCGCCCGTCGGTCCACGTCCTGCTGAACCTCGACGAGTCGACCTACGGCGCCGGCTCGGGGGCCATGGGTGAGGACCACCCGATCGCCTGGTGCCACAACTTCGAGGGTGGCCGCTCCTGGTACACGGCGGGTGGCCACACCAACGAGTCGTTCGTCACCGACGTGCTGTTCCTCGAGCACCTGCTGCAGGGCATCCTGTGGTCGGCCGGCCGTGTCGACGGCGGCGGCGACTGCGTGACCTTCTTCGAGGTGCGCAACCTGCTCGCCGACCTCGAGGCCGCCGAGTTCGACGCACCCGCCGAGCGCGCCCGGCAGGCGGCGGCGGTCCGCAACGTCACCAGCCACGTCGACCGGGGCGAGGCCTTGGCCGAGGATGGCGACCGCGACGGCGCGATGCGGGAGCTTCGGACCGCCTCGACCCTGGCGCGGGCGCTGGGCCCGGACGCGGCCGCCGGCGCCGTGCTGTCCGGCAAGCTCCTCGACCTCGTGGCCTGGCAACAGGGCCTCGCGGACGCGGGGATGTGACGACCGCGTGGCGGCCGGGGGTGGACCCCCGGCCGTCGCGTTCGCTCGCGTGGTGGCCCGCTCCGTGACACCGACGTCCGGACCGGGCCGCCGGACGAAGATCGGGACCCGCGATGCCCAGCTCGACCACCAGCCGCCGTCGCCACGTCCCCGCCGCCTCGGCGCGGCGGTCGCCCCTGCTCGTGTTCGCGGCCGGGGTCCTGCTCGGCGGGCTCGTCGTGGGCCTGCTCGGCGGCGCCGCCAGCCGCCCCGACACGCCGGAACCCAACTCGATGGAGGAGATCGCGGCGGCGCTGGCCGACGAGTACGACGCCGAACAGCGCCGGCTCGCCGAGGCACTCACCGACGAGACCCGGCACGTCCACGCCGACCTGATGACGCTGCTGGGCGATCTGGACGCCGTCCTGCCGGTGCACGACCCCGCCACGGGCCGACCGGCCGACGCCGAGGCCGTCGCGACCTGGCGGGCCAGGACGCAGGACGCCGTCGACCACCTGGCCCCGTTCGGGCACGGCTCGCCGGCCTTCAACGGCACCCACGGCTCGCTGCTCGGAGCGGTGCGGCAGCTGGATGCCGCCGTCGTCACCTACGCGGAGGCCGTCGCGACCGACGGGCCCGCCGCCGACCGGCTCGTCGCGCTGGCCGCCGAGCAACGCGACAACGCGGTCGAGCTGTGGGCCGTCGCCGCGGAGCAACTCGACGAGCTCAACATCGACGCCGGGCTCGGGCACGTCCACCTGTTCCTGCCCGCCGACGGTGATCCGGTGTCGGTGCCGCTGGAGTTCCACGACCACTGACGCGCACGTTCAGGCCGCGCCGATCGCATCGACCACGTCGTCCAGCGCGGCCAGCGAGTGGCCGGAGACGAACACGTCGACGAACGGCAACGCGGCGGCCATCCCGGACACCAGCGGTTCGTAGCGCGGGCTGGCGGAGCGCGGGTTGACCCACACCACGCGGAACGCGAGCCGGTGCAGCCGCCGCATCTGCTCGGCCAGCAGCGCGGCGTCGCCGTGCTCCCAGCCGTCGCTGACGATCACCACCAGCGCCCCGCGGGCCATGCCGCGGCGGCCGTGGTCGTCGAGGAAGCGGCGCAGCGCCTCGCCGATCCGTGTCCCACCCGACCAGTCGGGCGCGGCCCGGCCCGCCTGCCGCAACGCCAGGTCGGGGCTGGTGGTCCGCAGCGCTTTCGTCACCCGGGTCAGCCGGGTCCCGAACACGAACGCCTCGGCGCGGCAGGCCCGCACGGCCGCGTGGAGCAGTTGCAGGTAGACGCGCGCGTAGGGCTCCATCGACCCGGAGATGTCGCACAGCAGCACGAGCCGGCGCGGCCGGGTCCGGGTCGCCCGTCGGGCGAGGTGGTGCGGGTCGCCGCCGGTGCGCCGCGCCCGTGCCAGCGTCGTGCGCAGGTCGATCCGGTCACCGCGTGCGGACAGCACCCTTCGACGGGAGGGCCGAGGCGGCGGTGCCAGGGTCAGCTGCGCGACCAGCCGGTGCACGGCGGCCACCTCGACGTCGGTGAGGGTGGCGAAGTCCTGGCCGCGCAGGCGCTCGCGGCCGCTGACGGTGACCATCGGCGCCTCGCGAAGCGGGTCCGGCGCCCCGGTGGTGCCGGGTGCCGTGGCCGCCGACGGCAGGCTCGCTTCACCCGCGGGCGTGCCGGTGCGTCCGCTCGGCCGCGGCGCGCCGGGCCGCACGTGTGCCGGAGCCGGGGCGGCGGCATCACCGCGGAAGTCGGCCGGGTCGACCAGCCCGCCCACGAGTTGCGCGAACACGCGATCGAAGACCGCCACCTGGTCGTGCCCGCTCAACAGCGTCACCCGCGCCGTCCAGTACAGCTCCTCGTCCGTGGCCGGCAGCGCGTGCTGGAGGGCGGCGGCGAACCGGCCGCTGCGCTCGGGCGTGACCGGCAGCCCGGCGGCGTGCAGCAGGGCACCGAAGCGGCCGGCCACCTCGGCGACGGAGATGCGCTCGGCGAGGCTCGGGCCGGTCGGGTCGTCCGTCATCCGCCGACCCAGCCGGCCCCGCGGTCGAGCGCGTACTCGACGTCCTCGCGGTACTTGAGCACCGACCCGAGCGTCTGGGCGACGGCGACCTCGTCCAACTCGGTCACGCCCAGCAGCTCGAGGACCCGGGTCCAGTCGATCGCCTCGGCGATGCCTGGCGGCTTCTGCAGGTCGAGGCTGCGCAGCCGCTGGACCGCCGCGGCGACCTGCGCAGCCAGCGGCTGGTGGCTCTCCGGCACGCGGCGGCGGATGATCTCCACGGCCCGGTCCAGGTCGGGGTAGTCGATCCAGTGGTACAGGCACCGGCGCTTGAGCGCGTCGTGCAGGTCGCGGGTGCGGTTGGAGGTGAGCAGCACGATCGGTCGCTGCAGCGCCCGGACCGTGCCGAGCTCGGGGATCGTGACGCTGGCCTCGGCCAGCAGTTCCAGCAGGAAGGCCTCGAACTCGTCGTCGGCGCGGTCGACCTCGTCCAGCAGCAGCACGGCCGGGTGAGGGCCGGGGTGTTCGATGGCCTGCAGCAGCGGGCGGGCGACGAGGTAGTCGGGGCCGAACAGCGACGTCTCCGTCAGGGTGCGCCCCTCCGCCTCGGCCAGCCGGATCGCCAGCAACTGGCGGGGGTAGTTCCACTCGTAGAGGGCCTCGGACGCGTCGATGCCCTCGTAGCACTGCAGCCGCAGCAGCGGCGTGTCCAGGGCCGCGGCCAGGGCCTTGGCCGCCTCGGTCTTGCCGACGCCGGCCTCGCCCTCCAGCAGCAGCGGTTGGGCCAGGCGGGTGGCGCAGAACAGCGCCGTCGCCAGCCCCTGGTCGGCGAGGTAGCCCTGCCGGTCGAGCCGGTGCGAGAGCTCCGCGACCGACTCGACCAGCGGGGGTGGTCCGTTCACGTGGCTCACGCGCCGAACGCGGCCGGGTCGGCGGCGAAGGCCCGCTGGCAGCCGCTGCCGCAGAACCACCACGTGCGGCCGTCGACCTCCAGGTGCAGCGAGGCCTCCACCATCGGCACCGACATGCCGCACACCGGGTCGGTCGCGGTGGCGTCCTGCACCATCGGCAGCGGGGACGGGCCGGGGGTCTGCGGACGTGGCCGCCGGGCGATCAGCTCGGCGAGGATCGACAGGGCGACCTCGCCGGGCGTGTGCGCCCCGATGTCCAGGCCGGCCGGCGTGCGGACCTTCGCCCGCAGCTCGTCGGGGACGTCGAGGGAGGCCACCACGGCGCTGCCCCGGCGCGGGCTGGCGACCAGCCCCACGTAGGGCACGCCGGCCCGCAGCGCCGCGCTCAGCACGGCCTCCTCGTCGCGGCCGTGCGAGGCCACGACCACCGCACTGGTGTCCTCGGGAAGCGTGCCGTCGTGCGGGCGCAGGTCGTAGCCGAGCCGCTCGCCCAGCTCGACCAGCGCCTGCGCGATCGGGGCGCTGCCGGCGACCACCACCAGCGGGGCCGGCACCTCGGGCTCCAGGAAGATCTCCAGCGTCCCGCCCGACAGGCACGGGTTGTGGACGACCACCTTGCCCGGCTGGTCCGCCTCGGCGTCGGGGGTGATGCGCAGCAGGGCGGACTCGCCGGAGCGCAACGCGGCCAACGACCGCTCGCGGACCGTCGACTCCGCGCACTCACCGCCGACGAAACCTTCGATCGTGCCGTCGCCGAGCACGATGGCCTCGTCGCCGGGCTTGGCGGAGGTGGGGCGCTCGGCGAGCACGACGCGGGCGTGCACGAACGGGATCCGTGACGTGCGCAGCTGCGCCGAACGCTGGTCCAGGGCGAGGTCCATGGTCACTCGACGATCGCGAGGTCGGTGCGCAGCGGCCGGCCCTGGGCCGCCCGCCACACGACCGCGGGCGTCAGCGGCATGTCCGCGTGCCGGATCCGCAGGGCGTCGCACACGGCGTTGACCACCGCCGCCGGCGAGCCGACCGTCGCCGACTCCCCGACACCCTTCAGACCCTGGGGATGGTGCGGCGAGGGCGTCACGGTCTGTCCCAGCTCCCAGGACGGGCACTCCATCGACGTGGGCAGCAGGTAGTCCATGAACGAGCCACCGAGGTTGTTGCCGTCCTCGTCGAAGGCGATGACCTCCATCAGCGCCATGCCGATGCCGTCGGCGAGGCCGCCGTGGATCTGGCCCTCCACGATCATCGGGTTGATGCGGGGGCCGCAGTCGTCCACGGCGACGAACCGGCGGACCTTGACCACGCCGGTGCCCGCGTCGACGTCGACCACGCAGATGTAGGCCCCGAACGGGTAGGTCAGGTTCGGCGGGTCGTACACCGCGGTGGCGTCGAGGTGGCCCTCCACGCCCTCGGGCAGCTCGAGGTTGGAGTGGGCGGCCATCGCCAGTTCCTGGATGGTCTTGCCCTGGTCGGGATCGCCCCTCACGAACCAGCGGCCCTGCTCCCATTCGAGGTCGTCCGCCGAGCACTCCAGGGCGGCGGCTGCGATCAGGCGGGCCTTGTCCTTGACGCGCCGGGCGACCACCGCCGCGGCCGCGCCGGACACCGGCGTGGAGCGCGACCCGTAGGTGCCCAGCCCGAACGGCGTGTTGTCGGTGTCGCCGTGGAGCACCTCGATGTCCTCGGGCGGGATGCCGAGCTCCTCGGCCACGATCTGCGCGAACGTGGTCTCGTGCCCCTGGCCCTGGGACTGCACCGACAGCCGCAGCTGCGCCTTGCCGGTCGGGTGGACCCGCAGCTCGCAGCCGTCGGCCATGCCCAGGCCGAGGATGTCCATGTGCTTGCGCGGTCCGGCGCCGACCCCCTCGGTGAAGAAGGAGATGCCGATCCCCATCAGCTCCTGGGACTCGCCGGCCTCGTAGGCGCGCCGCTTGGCGGCCTGCTCGGCGCGTAGCTGGTCGTAGCCGGCGATCCGCATCGCCTCGTGCATGGCACGCGGGTAGTCGCCGGAGTCGTACTCCCAGCCGGTCGGGGTGGTGTAGGGGAACTGCTCGGGTCGCAGGAAGTTCTTCAGCCGCAGCTCGGCCGGGTCCATCCCGAGCTCGTCGGCGAGGCAGTCGATCATGCGCTCGACGAGGTAGACCGCCTCGGTGATCCGGAACGAGCAGGCGTAGGCGACGCCGCCCGGCGCCTTGTTGGTGTAGACCGCCTTCACGTTGCAGTGCGCGGCCGGGTAGTCGTACGAGCCGGTGAAGATGTGGAAGAACCCGGCCGGGTACTTGGTGGGCTGGGCGACGCCGTTGAAGGCGCCGTGGTCGGCCAGCACGTCGACCTGCAGCCCCAGGATCCTGCCCTCGCGCGTCGCGGCGATGGACCCGGTCATGTGGTAGTCGCGGGCGAACGACGTCGACATCAGGTTCTCGGAGCGGTCCTCCATCCACTTGACCGGCTTGCCGGTGACGATGGAGCCGACGATCGAGCACACGTAGCCGGGGTAGATGCCGACCTTGTTGCCGAACCCGCCGCCGATGTCGGGCGAGATGACCTGGATCTTGTGCTCCGGCAGCCCCGCGACCAGCGCGTACAGCGTCCGGTGCGCGTGCGGGGCCTGGGTGGTGGTCCAGATCACGAGCTTGCCGGTGATCGGGTCCATGTGCGCCACGGACCCGCACGTCTCCATCGGGGCGGGATGCACCCGCGGGTACAGCATGTGCTGGGTCACGACCACCTCGGCGTTCGCGAACGCCTCGTCGGTCCTGGCCTTGTCGCCGGCCTCCCAGTCGTAGATGTGGTTGTCGGTGCGGCCCTCGAGGTCGTCGCGGATCACCGGGGCGTCGGGCGCCAGGGCCTGCTTGGCGTCGGCGACGACGGGCAACGGCTCGTAGTCGACGTCGATCAGCTGCAGGGCGTCGCGGGCGCTGTAGCGGTCCTCGGCGACGACGAAGGCGACCTCCTGGCCCTGGAAGCGCACCTTGTCGGTGGCCAGCACCGCCTGGGTGTCGTTGGACAGCGTCGGCATCCACGCCAGGCCCAGCCCGGCGAGGGTCTCACCGGTGATGACGGCCCTCACCTTCGGGTGGGCCTCGGCCGCGCTGGTGTCGATCGAACGGATGCGGGCGTGCGCGAACGGGCTGCGCAGGATGGCGCCGTGCAACATGCCCGGCAGCGTCACGTCGTCGACGTAGTTGCCGTGGCCGCGGAGGAAGCGCACGTCCTCCTTGCGCAGCATGCGGCCGAAGCCGATCGGGTTGCCCGCGTCGCTGTGCCGGCGGTGCTCGGGGGCCGGCGCCGGCGTGTCGGTGGTGGTCATGCCGTGACCTCCGGTTCGCTCGTGGCCGGGTGCTCGGCGGCCCAGCGGACGGCCCGCACGATGTTCTCGTAGCCGGTGCAACGGCAGAGGTTGCCGCTGATGGCCTCACGGATCGTGGCGTCGTCGGGGTCCGGGTCGCGCTCCAGCAGCCACTTGGCGGTCATCATCATCCCCGGGGTGCAGAACCCGCACTGCAGGCCGTGCTCCTCCATGAACCCCTGCTGGACCGGGTCGAGGTGGCCGTCGCGGGCGAGGTCCTCGACGGTGCGGACCTGCCTGCCCTCGCACATGACCGCCAGCGTCGTGCAGCTCTTCACGGCCTCACCGTCGACCCACAGCGTGCAGGCGCCGCAGTTGGAGGTGTCACACGCCCAGTGGGTGCCGGTCAGGCCGAGTTCGTCGCGGACGAAGTGGACGAGCAGCATGCGCGGCTCGATGTCGCGGGTGACCTCGTCGCCGTTGACCGTCATCGTCACCTGCATCACACGCCCCTCCCGTCGTTCCAGGTCGGGGGCTCCTGCCCACGGGCGTGGGCGACGGCCCGCGTCAGTGCCCGCATCGTCAGCTCCCGCGCCAGGTGGCGCTTGTAGTCCTCGGGTCCACGCTGGTCGGCGGTCGGGTTGACGTGGTCGTGGACCAGTTGCGCGGCTCGCGCGAGGGTGTCCCGGTCCGCGGGCGCGCCGCGCAGGGCGTGCTCGGCCTGGGCGCACGTGAAGTGCTCGGCGCCGACCGCGGCCAGTCCGAGCCCGACGTCGGCGATCGTGTCGCCGTCGAGGCGCACGAACGCGCCGGCGGCGGCCACGGCCCAGTCACCGGCACGGCGCTCGACCTTCTCGTACGCGCTGCCGGCACCCGGCCGGATCGGGACGCGCACGTCGGTGAGGATCTCCGCGTCGCCGACCGCGGTCATGTACGGGCCTTCGTGGAACGCGCGGAGCGGGACGATCCGCGAGCCGTCCGAGGAACGGATCACCACCTCGGCGCGCAGGGCCGAGCAGACGGCCGAGAGGTCCTCGGCCGGGTCGGCCTGGCACAGCGAACCGCCGAGCGTGCCGCGGTTGCGGACCAGCGGGTCGGCGATGACGCGTTCGGCGTCGGCGAAGATCCGGTAGTGCTCGGCGAGCAGCGCGGATTCCAGCAGTTGGCGATGGCGTACGAGCGCGCCGATGACGAGGTGGTCGCCCTCGACCCGGATCTGGTCCAGGCCGGGGATGCCGTTGATGTCGATCAGGGTCTCGGGCGCGGCGAGCCGTAGCTTCATCATCGGCAGCAGGCTGTGGCCGCCGGCGATCAGCCGGGCGTCCTCACCATGTCGTTCGAGGAGCGCGATCGCCTCCTCGATGCTGCCGGCCCGTTCGTAGGCGAACGTCTCCGGTACCTGCATCCTGCGGTGGCCTCCCGGTCCGTCGACGTCACGAACCGTGGGAGACACGGTGTCCACCGGCCCCGTCGCTGCGGCCGTGGCGCGCCAGGTCGCCCACGCCTCGCCGTCGAATCCGTGCGGTCCGCCCGCTGGTCCGGTGCGGCGCGGGCCGCTGCCTTCCTCCCGCCCCGAGTGTGCCCCAGCCGTTTGCGGCAGCAACCGGATCCGTGAGGGTGGGGACACATCGGACGCCGGTGCGCGCGTGGCACACGACGGCCAGGGTCTTCCGGCCGTCCAGCCTGGACACGCCCGCACCTCCAGCGGTGCTGGGCTGCCTCGTCGGCGTCCACGACAGGAACAGCTCCGTGCTCACCCTGCTGCTCGCGACGGTCGGGCTGCTCGCGTTGGCGATCGCCGCCGGCTCACGGTGGCTACGGGAGACGCCGGTGACGCCGCCGCTCCTCGCGCTCGGCCTGGGTGTGCTGTTGGGTCCGACCGTCTTCGGCCTCGCCGAGCTGCGGCCGGGCGAGACGCACCACGTCCTCAACGTCGCGGCCGAGCTGCTGCTCGCCGTCGGGCTCATGGCGGTCGCGCTGCGCTTCCCGGCGGGTCGGCTGCGCGCGCACGTCCGGCCGCTGCTCTGGCTGCTGCTGGTGGTGCTGCCGCTGATGGCGGCCACCGTCGCGCTCGTGTCGGTCCCGCTGCTCGGACTCGGTCTCGGGACGGCCGTCGCGCTCGGGGCGGCGCTCGCGCCCACCGACCCGGTGCTCTCCTCGGGGGTCGTGACCGGCCCGGCGGCCGAACGTGACGTCCCCGAGCGGCTGCGGCAGGTGCTGTCGTTCGAGTCCGGTCTCAACGACGGGCTCGCCCTGCCGCTCGTGGCCGTGGGGCTCGCGTTCGCGCTCGGACACGACGTGGTGGCAGCGGGCGCCCGTGGCCTGCTGGAGGTCGCGGTCGGCGCTGCGGTGGGGCTGGCGCTGGGGGCGGCGGCGGGCCGCCTGCTGCGTGCTGCGGAGAAGCATGGCGACGTGACGGACCCGGCGCGGCTGCTCTACACGCTGGTCCTGGCGCTGGCGGTACTCGGGATCGCCGACGGACTGGGCGGCAACGGCGTGCTCGCGGTGCTGGTGGCCGGGCTGGCGCACAACCTGCTCGTGTCGGGTGGTGACCGCGCGACGGAGGCCGACCTCGACGAAGGCATGAACACCTTCCTCATCCTGCCGGTCTTCACCCTGCTCGGCATCGCGTTGCCGGTGGACGGATGGCGTGAGCTCGGGTGGGGTGGCGTGGCGTTCGTTGCGGCCGTGCTGTTCCTGCGCCGGTTGCCGTGGGTGTTTCTCGTTGGTGGCGCGCTGGGGACCGGCCGCGGACGACCCGCGGTCTGGCTCGGCTGGTTCGGCCCGATCGGGGTCGCCGCCCTGTTCTACCTGACCCACCTCCACGAGCGCGGGCTCGTCGACGAGGTCGTCTGGGATGCTGGCAGCCTTGCGGTCGTTGCCAGCACGGTGTTCCACAGCCTCACCACCCCGCTCGGCCGGCGGCTGCTCGCCGGGGAGGCACACGCCGACCACGGGCGGTGACGCGGTACGCGGCAGGTCCACACGGTGGGCCGACCGGCCCTCATCCGCGGTCGCCGGACTCCGTTCGCCGTTCGCGCGACGCGGTGGAGGTGACGACGTCGAGGAGGTCGTCGCCGTAGCGCTCGAGCTTCGCCGGCCCGACGCCGGGACACGACGCCAGCTCGCGCAGCGAGCCCGGCTTGCGGCCGGCGATGACCTGCAGGTGACGGTCGTGGAACACGAGGTAGGCCGGGACCCCCTGTTCCGCGGCGACCCGGGTGCGCCAGGCCCGCAGCGCCTCGTAGAGGGCGTCGTCCATCGGCGGCTCGTCGTCGGCGAGCAGGCGGCCGCCCAGACCCTCGAGCCCGCCCGTGGCGCGGCCGGCGCCGACTCGGGTCGTTCGCGGAGCCGGTCCGAGCGCGACCCGACGCCCCTCGATGGTCACCTGCGCGCCGAACGGCAGCCGGAGCACGACCGGCCGGCCCTCGTCGTCGATCTCCACGGCGATGGTCTGCCCGTCCACGGCGACCACCCGCGCGGCCAGCCCGCCGGGCAGCGTGCAGCGCAGCCCCGGTTCGGCGACGACCCCGCCGTCCGGGCGGGACGTCGGCGTGACGTGCTCGGGGACCGCCGGCGGTCGTGTCGACTCCGTGGCGGCTGCCGTGCCCGCCTGCCGCAACTCGCCGACGAAGGCGGACGTGCGTTCCCGGTCGGCGACCACGTCGACCCGCTGGCGGCCGCGGGTGACGGCGACGTGGAAGACCCGCCGCTCCTCCTCGACGTCGTCGGCGAGGCGGTGCGGGAACAGTCCGGCCGAGGCGGCGAACACCACGACGTGGTCCCACTCCATGCCCTTGACGCGGTGCACGGTCGACAACGTCACGCCGTCGGGGTCGGCCGGCACGCGCAGCCGGTCGACCAGCCATTCGCGGAAGGTGGCCGGATCGGTGTGCAGCGCGGCGAGCTGCTCCAGGGCGTCGAGGTCGTCGCCGTGGCTGGAGCCCTCCGGACGGGTCCGCGAGGAGTCCAGCGCCTCCATCGCCTCGCCCAGGCCGATGCGGTTGCGCACGATCCACAGGCAACGGGCGGTGTCGGCGCCGTCGGTGATGGCCGCGGCGAGGTGGTGCAGGTCGCCGAGGTAGCCGGTCCAGCGTTCGCGGTGGTTGGGGTCGAGCGCGTCGGCCAGGGATTCCAGCTGCCGGATGGACCAGCGCGTCGAGCGGCGCAACAGCGGCTGCACCGCCGATTTCACCTTGCGGGCCGGGCGGTTGAGGGTGTCCAGCAGGTCGTCGCGCTGGCAGCGGTCGAGGTCCAGGCCGAGCCGCAGGTAGGCCAGCGCGGTCCGCACGCCGGTCCGGCCGAGCACCGTGGTGTCCAGCGGTGCGGTGTGGGGCACGCCCGCCTCGGTCAGCGCGACCTGCACCGGCAGCAGGGCGCTGTTCACGCGGGCCAGGACCGCGGCCTGGTCCGGGCTGCCGCCGGCGGCCAGCCGGTCGCGCACCAGCGCCACCGCCCGGTCCGCCATCGCCCCGCCCGTGACGCGGTGGATCGACAGGGCGCCGTCGGTCATGCGCCGACCACCGCCTCGTCGCCGGGCTGGCGCACCTGGCCGGCGTCGTGGTCGTCGGCCTGCCCGGCGCGGATCCGTTTCGGGACGCGGTGACGGTTGTGGCCCAGCAACGACACGGCCGCGTCCACCACCGCCGGCGGGCAGCGGTAGTTGACCTCCAGCGCGTGGTGGTGCGCGCCCGGGAACCACCGGTCGAAGTCGACGAGGTAGTCGGGGGTCGCGCCGGCGTAGCTGTAGATGGTCTGGTCGTCGTCCCCGACCGCGAACACCTGCATCGACGGGCCGGCCACCAGCCGCACGAGCAGCAGGAACGCCGGGGTGAGGTCCTGGAACTCGTCGACCAGCAGGTGGGTACCGACCCGCTGGGCGGTGCGACGCAGGTCGGGCCGGGTGAGCAGCAGTTCGAGCGCCCGGTACACCTGCTCGTCGAAGTCCAGCACGCGCCGGTCGGCGAGCAGTTCCCGGTAGCGCGGGAAGAGCTCGGCGAACCCGTCGACGTCGCCGCGCAGGGCCTCCACCTCGGCCGGGTCGCGCAGGGCCAGGCGCACCTCCGCCAGTGCCTCGAGGTAGGGCTGGAACGGGTCCTGGTTGGGAATCTTCGCGACCGTGATCAGCCGCTCGAGCAGCGCCCGCTGGTCTCGTTCATTGATCACGTCGCGACGGACGTCGAGGTTGCAGATCCACAGCGCCAGCGAGTGCAGCGTCCGGATCGACGCGCCGGTGCCCTGGGTGCGGGCGCGCATCTCCGCCGCGGCGCGGGTGTTGTAGGCCACGGCCGTCAGCAGCTCGCGCTCGACGCCTCGGTCGCGCAGCAGGTGGCGCAGCCGCGCGGTCAGGACCCGGGTCTTGCCGGAGCCGGCCGGCGCGATGATCCGGGCTGGACCGGCGCGGTGGGTGACGGCGGCGAGCTGGTCGGGCGCCAGCGTGTCGGTCGGGGCGGCGTCGCCCTGCACGGTCAGCCGGCCGAGCCCGACCGATTCGCGGTGCACCAGCGGCAGGTCGAGCGGCGTCGCCTCGCCGTCCGACGGCGGTGGCTCCAGCAGCGGTCCGCGCGGGCCGCCGTCGACCCAGACGTCGCGGCCGTCGGGCAGGGTGACGTCCGCGACCGTCGACGGGGTGGCGCCGCCGCGTCGCTGCGCGAGCTCGCCGTGCCACCAGATCGGATGTCCCGCCCGCAGGTCGTAGGTGTTGGCCCAGGTCAGGAAGTGCAGCCGCTCACGGTGGAAGGTGAAGTCGGCCGGCAGCTGGTGTGGCGCCAGCCGGGTCACCTCCGGCTCGCGCAGCGCGTCGTTGTCGGTGGCCAGTTCCAGCACGAAGCGGCGGCGCTCCAGCCACCGGTGGTGCAGGACCGCGGCGAGCGCCGCGGGTGCGGCTGCCACCTCGTCGTCGACGACGAAGCGGCGCACGCCCTGGAAGCCGTGGGGCGTCGGCGCCTGCGCGGGAACGACGACCCCGCGGCCCAGGACCTCGGGGCCGGGATAGGAGGCGGCTGGCGTAGCGGCCACGCTCAGGCACCGTCGTCGGTCGGTGAGCCCAGCTGCGAGAGCAGCTCGCCGAAGTCGACGACCTGGTCGGGGTCGGGCGGGGAGACGTCGACCGGTTCACCGAAGTCGTACAGCTCCGTGCGCATCTCCCGGGTGGTCGAGCCCAGCGTCGGGTCGTCGTCCTGGGTGACGGTGACGATGCGGCGGGGCAGGGCGTCCTCGTCGAGCCAGAGCTCCATCGGATAGCGGTCGGGGACGCCGAGCTGCTCCACCGCCCGGCGCAGGCTCTCGCGGGTGTCCTCGTCCGCCTGTTCGATCGCCCGCTGCGTGTCGATCGTCACCCGCAGGTGCCGGGTCCGGACGCCGCGGACCTCCTCCTCACCGAGCTCCTCGACGTCGTCGGCGGCGCCGCGCAGCTGCCGCAGCAGCCCGAGCGGGCCGGTCTGCTCCTGCGCGCCCGGCTCGAAGCCGGGCAGCTGTCCCGCCATCTCGGTGAGGTCGAAGCGCGCCCACTGGGCCCCGACGAGCGTCTCCAGTTGCGGCGAGTGGACGTAGGCGATGGTGTCGTCGACCAGCACCTCGAGGGTGTCACCGCCGGCGAGCTCACCCAGGTGCATGACCATGCGCGCGGCTCCGCGCTGCAGGTCCTGGCGACCCTCGGTCCGGGTGTCGAGCACGACCTCGCCGCCGTCGTCCGTGACCACGATGGTCTGGTCGTAGCCGACCGTCCCTTGCTCCTCCAGCGCGTCGGGCGAGCGGGCGAGCAGCTGCTCCGGGTCCTGGCCGCCGCCGCACGCCACCAGCGCCACGGCCAGCACGGCGAGCAGCACGGCACGAACGGAGCGGGGCACGGCGCCTCCTGCGCACGACGGGTCGCCGGACGGTACCCGCGTGTCCGCCGGTCGCGGTCGCCGCGTGCGACGCCGCTGGGGACGGTGGCCAGCTCGGCAATCGCGATGTCGAGGTAGTGACGCTCGGTCGAGCCTGCGACGCACCGGCGCGACGTTGCACCGACCGATGAGCTTTGCGCGCCGTCTCCGTCACACTGCTGTACCCGATCCGGAGGCTGCCCATGAGCTCCAGTCGCGTGAGTCCGCAAGCCCTCCCCGCTCCGACGGGCGAGACCGTCGTCGCATTGCTGCGCACCGAGGACGCCAGCGCGTTCGCCGAGCTCGTCGAGCCCTACCGGCGGGAACTGCAGGTGCACTGCTATCGCATGCTGGCGTCGTACGAGGACGCGCAGGACCTCGTCCAGGAGACGTTCCTGCGGGCCTGGCGCCGCCGCGAGACCTTCGAGGGCCGAGCCTCGCTGCGGGCGTGGCTGTACCGGATCGCGACCAACGCCTGTCTGGACTTCCTCGCTCGGCGGCCCGAACGGGCCGACCTGCCCCTGCCCGACGACGCCCGCCGCGGGGAGGTCCCGTGGCTGCAGCCAGCCCCGGACCGGCTCCTCGCGGCCACGCCGGACCAGCAGGAACCCGGCGCCGTGGCCGTGACCCGCGAGACGATCGAGCTGGCCTTCCTGGTCGCCGTGCAGCACCTGCCGCCCCGGCAGCGCGCGGTCCTGATCCTGCGCGACGTGCTCGGCTGGCCGGCCAAGGACGCGGCATCCCTGCTGGAAACCAGCGTCGCGTCGGCCAACAGCGCCCTGCAGCGGGCACGGGCCACGATGCGCACGCATCTTCCCGCCGCCCGCATGGACTGGACGCAGACGGCCGAGCCCAGCCGTCATGAGCAAGCCCTGGTCGAGCGGTACATGGCGGCCACCGACCGCACCGACGTCGACGCACTCAAGGCGCTGTTCGACGAGGAGCTGCGGTTCGCGATGCCGCCGGAGCCGGGCGTCTGGATCGGGCGCGATGCCTGCGTCCAGTCCTGGGTCGACGGCGGGTTCGGGTCCCCGGAGGTCGGCGAGTTCCGCACCCTCCCCACCAGTGCGAACCTCCAGCCTGCGGTGGCCAACTACGTACGCCAGCCGGGCGACCGCCACTTCCGCCTGTTCGCCATCGACGTGCTGACCATCCGCGACGGCCGCATCACGGAGGTGACCGCATTCGGTGGCGACGCGCTGCAACCGTTCGACCTGCCTCGGACCCTCGACGAGGCCGGCAGGGCTGTTCACGCAGGCGACGAGTGAACCCCGCCTCGGTCAGGCGGCCGGGAGGGTGACGACGAAGCAGGCCCCGTGGGGTTGATTGGGTTCGTAGCGGGCGCTGCCGCCCAGGGCTCGGGCGAGCTTGTCGACGAGGTACAGCCCGAGGCCGGAGCCGCTGGTGCGGCGGGCGGTCTCGTCCGGACGGGCGTAGCGCTCGAACAGCCGCGGGACGAAGTCCTCGGGAACGCCCGGGCCCCGGTCGGCGACGGTGAGCTCCACGACGTCGCCGACGCGGCGGGCGCTGACGGTGATGGGGGCTGCGCCGTACTTGGCGGCGTTCTCGACGAGGTTGATGACGATCTCGTCGAGGTAGGCGGGATCGGCCTGCACGCGGAGGTCTCGTGGGCAGTCGATCTGTACCGAGGGCACCCCCAGATCGGGCAGGTGGGACAGCGCGACCTCCCACAGCTCGACCGGTCGGGTGTCGGGCCCGGACGGGCGGGCCTGTGTGGTGTCGGCCAGCAGCATCCGTCGGAGCATGCGCTGGATGCGACGGGCGTGCACGCCGATGCGGTGGAACAGGTCGCGTCGCTGCTCGTCGGTCAGCTGCTCCCAGCGCTGCTCGTACGTGCCGGCGAAGCCGATGATCACGGCGAGGGTGGTGCCGAGCTCGTGGGCGAGCTCGTGGGTGAGCTCGCTGTTGGCCTGCAGTCGGATCTGGAGCTGCTCCTGGTCCTGGCGTTGCTCGGTCGTGTCGCGCAGCGCGATGACCCAGACGGGATCGCCCTCCCAGGTCGTCTCGATGGGGCGCATCTCGACGGTGCGCAGGCTGCCGTCGTCGCGGACGAGCTCGATGTCCCGGATGCCGACGACGTGGGGCAGGCCGAACGGCTGCCCGATCAGGGTGCCGGTCGCGCGCTCGAACAGTCGCTCGGCGGCCGGGTTCGCGTACTGGATGATCCCCTCGGTGTCGACCAACAGCAGCCCGTCGGGCGTGGAGCTGAGCAGCTTGGCGAGCAGCTCGGCGGAGGTCGACTCGGCGCTCATGGCAGCGGTGGCCCCGCATCCGGGGCATGCGGGGTGTCTCGCTCGGGGAAGACCGTCAGGGGCGCGGAGTCGAGGGGCTCGCCGATGTGCAGACCCTGCGCGTCGATGGTGATCCCCCGCACCCGCGGATCGTGGGCGGAGCCGCGCATCTTCAGTACCGCGAGGATGCGCGAGAAGCTCGCCCCGGCCTCGAGATAGCGCAGCAGGATGATGGTGTCGGCCAACACCGACCCCTGGGCCTCGGTGGGATGGCCGGCGCCGAAGAGCGAGGTCGCCACGGTGTACATGCCCGTGATCCGGCGTTCCTTGACCAGCCCGGTCATGGCCATCACGAACTCGCGGAAGGCCTGCTCGCCGGCGATGCGCTCCAGGGCGGTGAGGCTGTCGATGACCACCCGTTGGGGCCGTAGCGCGTCCAGCCGGTCGATGATGTCGACCAGGTGCTCCTCGATCGAGCCGGATTCCGGATAGCGGCACAACAGCTCCAGACGGCCCTGCTCGAGCGCGTCACCGATGTCACTGGACCAGTTGCGCATGTTGCGCTGCACCTGCCCGGCGCTCTCCTCGAACCCGACGAACAGGGCCCGCTCGCCGCGCGCGAGCCCGTCGACGAGGAAGGTCGTGGCCACCAGCGTCTTGCCGGACCCGGTGGCGCCGGCCACGATGACGACCGAGTCGCGGAAGAAGCCTCCACCGCACATGGCATCGAGTTCGTCGTGTCCGGTCGAGACGCGCTCGTCGGAGACTTCCTGCGAGAGCGCCACCCCGCCCAGCGGGACCGCGGCGATCCCACCGGGGGCACGGATGGTGAAGGGGTAGGCGCCGCTGCGGTGCCGGCAACCCCGCAGCTTGACGACCTCGACCGTGCGACGCCGCCGGTCGCCGAGCAACCGGTAGTCGAGCCGCACGATGGCGTCGGCGGCGTGCTCGCTGATCCTCACGTACTCCTGGGCGAG
The DNA here is from genome assembly GCF_041821065.1 of Egicoccus sp. AB-alg2. Lineage (NCBI taxonomy): Bacteria > Bacillati > Actinomycetota > Nitriliruptoria > Egicoccales > Egicoccaceae > Egicoccus > Egicoccus sp. AB-alg2. The sequence continues at coordinate 396,121 of NZ_JBGUAX010000007.1, forward strand.
CTCGTCGTCGCCCTCCGCCGTCAGCAACGCCGTCACGCCTGCGTCCTTGAGAGCGCTCAGCAGGCCGTGCAGCGCCCACCGCACCGCCGCCGCATCCGCGAACCGTACGAAGGCCGCGCTCACCGAGTCGATGGCCACCCGGGTCGCGGCCACCGCACGCACGGCCTCGAGGATCCGGGTGGTCAGCCCGGAGAAGTCGAACCCACCGACCACCACACCCTCGTCGTCGGTCGGGCTCGCGTCGACGAACCGCCACGAGCCCTGCTGCTCCCACCCGGCGACGTCGAAGCCCAACGACGCCGCGTTGCGCCGCAGGTCGTCGGGCTGTTCGCCCAGGGTCACGAACACCCCGGGCTGGCCGTACTGTCGGATGCCCTCGGCCAGGAACTGCAGCGCGAGCACGGTCTTGCCCGCGCCCGACTCGCCGACGACCAGCGTGTCGCGCCCGACCGGCAGACCCCCGCCCGCGATCCGGTCGAACCCGGCGATTCCCGTGGCCAGGCGTTCCAGCGGCACCGGTGTCTCGTCGGTCATGGCCCGCCCCCCTCGTCGGCCGCCGGCGCCGGCTCCTGCAACCCGAGCACCTCGGCAGCCAGCCAGCCGTCGCTGAGATCGCCCACCACCCGCACGACCGGCGCGGGTGCCACCCGCATCACCATCGGCAGCGCCAGCACCCGGTCACGTTCCGCACCGGCAGGGTCCTGCAGGACGTCGACCACCTCGACGCGGTACTGGGAGATCTCGTGCTTCGCGCACAGCTCGTGCAGCGCACGAACCACCCGCTGCGAGCGCCATGAGTCGCCGGCCACGAACACCCGGAAGGCCCGCTCGACTTCCACAGCGCCGGCCTTCCCTCGTCCCCCGTACTGACGCTCCCGTCCGCACGCCGGCCGCATCTGGCCGGCCTGCCAGCACCGTAGACCTGGACGCTGCGGAAGGGCAGGGGAGGGTGTCACGCTCGTCGGAGACCCTCGACGGGAGCTTTCGGCGTCGTCCCGCTCGAGGCGACCGAGGGCCGACTCGGGCAGCAGCGTCACCCGTCGACGAGATCCATGCGCAGGTACTCGTCGATGTGCAGGAAGCTCGGCGGGCGCTTCACGCCGTCACCGAGCGCACGCCAGGCCTCGGTTTCCGTGACCAGTCGGGGGGCCGTGAGGTCGATCTCCTGCCCGTCACGCGTGAGTCGGGCGTGGCCGGCGGCGAGGACGTTGCGGACCCAGTCGGAACGCGAGCCGTAGACCAGGATGAACACGTAGCCGCCGTCGACGGGATGGGCATCGAGCGGCGTGCGGTAGATCGTGCCCGAGGAGCGCCCGACGTGGGTCAGCACGGGTCGCTCCCCGCGGCGCAGTTCGAGCGGGTTGAAGACGCGCTTGTTGATCTGCGTCCACCAGCGAGGCATCGGCATGGGCCACCTTCGGGTATGGGCAGGGGATCGCCGCGGCGTGGACAGGCCGGCGTCCCGCGCACGGCGTCGGAGGGTCAGCCTCGCATGCGAGCGGGTACGTAGCTGTCGAACAGGTTCGCGAGCTCGCGGGGACGCGCGAGCGCCACGCAGTGGCCGGCCGCGATCTCGTCGGGAACGATGCCGAGCCGTTCGGCGACCACGCGTCGCATGAACGGCGCGGGGAAGAACCGGTCGTCGAGGCACACCACGAACCTCGTGGTGACCGCCGGCCAGGCATCCAGCGGCCACGGGCTGTGGTACGCCGTGCTCGACTCGGAGCGCGCCTTGCGCTGTGCCTGCTCGGCCAGGGCACGCGGGACGTCGTGGTAGAAGGCGACGAACGGGTCGTCGTGCCCGGTCAGCCCGCCGTCGCGGCGGGCCTGCTCCTGCACCGCCGGCCGGTAGCCGGTGTCGTCCCACCAGTCCGCCGGCTTCTCGCCGGGGACCGGCACCATGCCGGCCACCAGGACCAGCGCCTCGACCGGAAGGCGGTCGGCCACGAGCGGCGCCGTGAAACCGCCATAGGACTGGCCCACGACCACCAGGTCGCGTCGGTCGCCGATCGCGTCCACGACCGTGTCGGCATAGTCGTGCAGGTCGGCGTCATCGTCGTCGCACGGCAGATCCGGTGCCACGACGTCGTGGTCGCGTTGGCGCAACTCGTGCTCGACGAGGTGCCAGTACCAGCCCACGTCTCCGCCGCCATGGATCAACACGAACGTGGCCATCGTCGTGACCTCCGCGTCGCGGTCGGGGTCGTGGCGCCTGCCTGGTTCGACGTCGCCGAGCGCGCGAACTCATCGCTGCTCGTCCGTGGGATCCCGGCAGGCTGTCGGACACCGTCAGCGGCGCGCGAGGGCGACGCTCAGCGAGCACCCCCGTCACGCCCGTCGGCACGTGGCAGCCTGAACGACACGACACCGCCGGCCGCTGGCCCGGCCGTGCCCTCGACGTCTCCGAGCCAGATGCTGCCCCCATGCGCCTCCAGTAGCTCGCGGGCGATGGCCAGCCCGAGCCCCGCCCCGCCCGCAGCACGTGTTCGGGAGGCGTCCGCCCGGGCGAACCGGTCGAAGGCGCGTGGTTCGAAGTCGGCCGGGAAACCCGGTCCCTGGTCCCGGACGGTCACCGTGCAGCCGCGGGCATCACCACGCACGCGTACCTCCACGCGGGTCCCTTCGGGTGCGTGACGGATGGCGTTGTCCAGCAGGTTGCGCAGAACCCGGTCGAGCGCACGGGCGTCACCCACGACCGGAACGCCACCGTCGAGATCGGCCTGTACGTGCAGTCCGCGTCGCCGCGCGATCGGAGCGGATGCCTCGACAGCCCCGTCGACGAGTTCGGCGAGATCGAGGGGCAGCCGCTCGAGGTGCAGTGCTCCTGCCTCGAGCTGTGCCAGCACGAACAGGTCGTCGACCATCCCGCGGAGCAGCCGTACGTCCCCGGTCATCGAGCGCAGGTAGCGGTGCGGATCCGGTGAGACGCCGTCCTGCAGCGCCTCGGCGGCGGCCTGCAGACTCGCGAGCGGCGTGCGCAGGTCGTGGCCGATCGCGATGAACAGCTGCCGCCGCGCCTCGTCGTCGCGCTCGCGGGATCGTTCGAGTCCGGCGAGCTGTTCGACCATCCGGTCGACCGCTTCGGCGAGGTCACCGACCTCGTCTCGGCGTGCGATACCGGTCGTGACGTCGAGGTGCCCGTCCGCGACTCCCCTGGTGACGTCCCGGAGCCGCCGCAGATCCCGTCGCAGCGGCCGCGCGACGAGCCAGGCGGCCACCACACCGAGTGCCCCTCCGCCGACGAGCGCGAGCAGCACCAGCCGGAACTGCGCGCCCGTGAGCACCATGGCCGAGGTCGCGACGGACACCGCAGCCACGGCGACGAGGACGGCGACCACCGCGACGGCCAGCAGCGTCCACCGCAGCGAGGGCAGGCCGTGCCGCCGTTTGCGCCCGGTCACGGGTCGAACCGGTACCCGACCCCGCGCACGGTGACGAGGTGCCGCGGTCGGCCCGGGTCGTCCTCGAGCTTCTGGCGCAGATGCCCCATGTGCACCGTGACCGTCGCGGGGTCCTGCCACTCCGGCGACGAGTCCCACACTGCCGCGAGCAACTGCGCGCGCGAGAAGACCTGGCGCGGCGAACACGCCAGGTGGACCAGCAGATCGAACTCTCGCCGCGTGAGCTCCACCACGGCGCCTGCGCGACGAACGACGCGGACGGCGGGTTCCACCTCGATGTCCCCGAACCGCAGCGTCTGGGATGGCGCGACCGCACCCGCACGCCGCAGCACCGACCTGACCCGCGCGACGACCTCACGCGGGGAGAAGGGCTTTGCGACGTAGTCGTCGGCGCCGAGGTCCAGGCCACGGATGCGATCGTCCTCGTCGCCGCGGGCGCTCAACACGATGACTGGAGTCGTCCCGGCGTGCCGAAGCTCACGCAGGACGCTCAGTCCGTCGACGGTCGGCAGCATGAGGTCGAGCACCACGAGGTCGAAGTGCCGCTCCGCGACCGCTGCCAGGGCCTCGGCACCGTCGGCGACGGCGGTCACCTGATGTCCCTCGTGTTCCAGGTAGCGGGTCAGCACCTCGCGCACCATGGGCTCGTCGTCCACGAGCAGCAGGTCCGCGGGGCGGACCGGGCTGGCGGGCACGTCGGACGTCGTCACGCGCCGAGGCTACGTGGGCCGATCGGCGTCGAGAAGGTTCGGCACGGGACTTGTCCGGGACTTTCGCTGACCTACGCCCGCCCTTGTCGACCGCCTGGCTCCCTGGGAAGGCGTCGAGCGCGATGCCGTGCGCCCCGTCGAGGAGTCCTCTCGTGCCCGCGACCTCTCACACCGATGCGAGCACCGACGTCCCGCATCCCGTCCCCGCGCGCCGGCGTCGGCGACTGATCGGCGTCGGCCTGTTCGCGGTGGTCGTGATGCTGAGCGTGGTGTTGGTGTGGTTCCGGCCCCAGGTGCTGTTCTACGACCGGGTGGTCGAGGACGACTTCCCCTCCACCGCGCCGGTGACCGGGCGAGCCGACGCGGAGAGCCCCGAGGCGGCGCGCACGCCCGAACCGGAAACGTCCGACGGCGATGCTGCCGCCGACCCCGACCCGCCGGCACGCGTCGAGGCGCCCGTCTCGCTCGTGACCGGCTCGTTCGGCTCGCGCAACCGCTACACGGTCACTGGCGACGCCACCGTGTACGAGCTCTCCGACGCCGCGAGGATCCTGCGCCTCGAGGGATTCGCGTCGACCAACGGACCCGACCTGTTCGTGTACCTCACGGTCGGCGATGCGGCCGAACCGAACGACGCCGAGCTCGCCGCGGAGTACGTGGACCTGGGCGTGCTGCGCGGCAACGTCGGTGACCAGAACTACGACCTTCCCGCCGATGTCGACCTCGCTCGCTACGACACCGTCGTGATCTGGTGCCGCCGCTTCGGGACCGCCTTCGGCGCAGCCGACCTCCGCTGAGCGAGCCAGCCGACGACGCACGTCCGCGCGACTGGACCCGCGCGATCGGTGCGGATCACCGACCCGGGGCTGCTCCGGCCGGCTGGAACAACTCGACGAGGTTCCCGGACGGATCGCAGACCAGGGCCTGGGCGCCACCTGGGCCGGTGACCACCTCGTTGCGGAACGTCACACCCGCCGCCTGCAGTCGGGCGACCTCGCCCGTCAGGTCCTCGACGATGAGGTGGATGCGGTTCCACCCGCGCGGCTCGGGCCTGGTGCCGTCGGTCATGGGGCGCGCGGCCGAGCTCGTCGGCCCGCTCAGCAGCAGCCGGAGGTGGCCGCGCTGGACGTCCGCGAACGCGGGTGGGAACGAGGTCAGGACGCGGAAGCCGAGGTGTTCGGTGTAGAAGTCGATCGACTCCTCGACGTCGTCGACCAGGTAGCGGACGCTGACCAGTTCGTCGCTCACGGCGTTCTCCCACCAGTCGGGTACAGTATGAAACGTAAACGTTTCGCTGTAGAACGTCTACGTACCAAAGTGAGTGGTTCGCGAAGGGGCGACGCATGGCGAGAGGCGACACGGTCGACCCGCGGGTGACCCGGACCCGGCAGGTCGTGCTCGCCGCGGTTCTCGAGGAGCTCGCCGAGGTCGGCAACGCGCAGTTCACGATCGAGTCGGTGGCCGCCCGGTGCGGCGTGGGCAAGAGCACCATCTACCGGCACTGGGACGGCAAGCTCGCGCTGATCGTCGACGCGCTGCACGAGCTGAACGCCCAGCCGGCACCCGAACCGGGCGGATCCCCTCGCGAGCGCGTACGCGACTTGCTGCACCATCTCGGGCACGCCCTGACCGAGGGCAGCCTCGCCCCGGCCATCCCGGCCTTGATCGAGGCCGCCGAACGTGAGCCGGAGGTCCGGCGGCTCCTCGACGACTACTCCACCGGGCGCCGTCGCGCGCTCGAGGACGCTCTCGCCCAGGGAATCGCTCTCGGACAGATCGACGCGACCGTCGACCCCGAACTCGCCGCGCAGGCGCTCTCCGGCGCCATCTTCTATGCCCGCCTCATGACCTCCACACCGATGACCGGCACGGCCATCGACCAACTCCTCGCCGCCGTGCTCGGGCCGCCGCCCCGATGAGCAGCGCCGGCCGGAACGGCTACAACCCCTCGAAGAGGTGGGTCGAGCGCGGTGTGCCGCGCGTCCATGCCGGCCAGGCCTGCAGGAAGTGGCCGGCGCCGGCTGCCCATCGCCAGTCCGCGGCCGTGTTCTCGGTCCACGGGGGCGCCCACTGGGTGCGGTGCTCGCGGAACGCCGCCTCGACGAGCCGGACCTGCTCCCGCTGGTCGACCGTGCAGGCGATCTGGTCGTCCGGGACCCCGCGCAGGTCGTAGATCCGGGTCGGATCGTGTGGGCGGCGGCCGGCGGCGACGAGCCGCTCGTTCAGTCGGTCGAGGGCGGTCTGCGGGACCGCGGCGTGCAGCAGCCGGCGGAACCCGTGCCCGCCGTCGCTGGCGAACCGGAGGAATGCCTCCGTGGTCGCCCGGCCCACGGCGACGTGGTCGGGATGTCCGCTGATCCCGTCGGGTCCGGCGGAGACCACGACATCCGGCCGTTCCTCGGCGAAGATCTCGGCGACCCGGTCGGCCAGCACGCCGTCGGCCAGATCGGCGAGTCCCCCGTCCGGAAAACCGAACCAGTCGTGGCGGTCCGGCATGCGCCCGACCACGCGCCACCCTGCGCGGTCCTCCTCACGGCGTACGGCGCCGAGCGTCTCGCGGGTGGCCCCGCTGCCGGGGGCGATCTCGCCGGCGTCGCCGTCGGTGGCGTGTACGAGCACGAACCGGAACCCCGGCTCGTGCTGGTACTTGGCGACGAGGGCCACGGCCCCCATGACGTCATCGTCGGGGTGGGCCGCCACGAAGGCGAGCACACGCCCGGGGAGGGTCGTCATACGCCACCCTTCATGAGCAGGCGGTCAGTCTGCCACGGATGCCGTCATGTCCCCGGTCGCGGGGGTGCCGTCGGCGATGCCGTAGCGCAGGTACACGGTGCCCTTCGGGCTGGCGACCGGCGGTTCGAGGAGCGTGACGTTCGTCGGCACCGCCCCACCGTCGAACACCTTCTTCCCGGTGCCGAGCACGATCGGATGCACCCACAGGTCGAGACGGTCGAAGAGTTGTTCGCGCAGGAGCGACTGCACCAGGTTCAGGCTCCCGACGACCTTGACGTGGTCGTGCCGGTCACGGATCTCGCGCACCGCGCCGGCCAGATCCGGATCCAGCTGGGTCGACCCCGCCCACGAGAGGTCGGGCCGACCGCGCGAGGCCACGTACTTCGGGATCCGGTTGAAGAGCTCGGCGATCTGACCGCCCTCCTGGTGCGGCCAGTAGGCCGCGAAGATGTCGTATGTCCGGCGGCCGAGCAGCAGCGCGTCGGTGCCCGCGTACGCGGCGCCGATCTGCGCCCCGGCGACCTCGTCCACCAGGGGTGCCTGCCAGCCGCCGAACGGGAACCCCAGCGGGTCCTCGTCGGGGCGGCCCGGCGACTGTCCGACGAGGTCGAGGGTCGCGAACAGCTCGATCTGGATGATGCCCATGTCGTTCCCCGGCTGCGTTTGGGTGGCTCCGTCGAGACGTAGACGTGGAGACGTCGCCAGACTCATCGCTGCAACGGGCCGTGGCTTGCTGGTCGGCGCCCCAGGTCGGACCATGACGGTGCGTGTGCCGCCCGGCACCCGAAGTCGGCACACGCACCGCGCGCGCACCTCGTGTCAGGTCGCTGGCGACGGCACGTCGAAGAGGGAAGCGCCCATGTCCTCGCTGCTGGCCGCCGACCTGACCGTGTTGGCCTGGGACGACGACCGCGGCACGCCGCCCCGGGGGCCGGCCCCGTTTGCCCCCAGTGGAGACGGTAACGCCCGGTCAGGCGCGCGGGGCGTGTTTCGCGATCCCGTCGGTGCTCCCGCGCGCGGCCTGTTCACGACGCGGTGCGCTCCGTAGCGTCGTGCGCCGCGGGCGGAGCTGTTCCTTGCTGGCCGTCGCCGCCTCGGAAGGGAGCCTGGGGATGGACGAACACGCGGTGGTGGTCGTGGGAGCGGGGCCCACCGGGCTGATGCTCGCGGGCGAGCTGGCCCTGGCGGGCGTGGACGTCGTCGTCGTCGAGCGGCGCACCAGCCAGGACCTCGACGGGTCACGCGCCGGAGGACTGCACGCCCGCACCCTCGAGGTGCTGGACCAGCGTGGCATCGCCGACCGGTTCCTCGCCGAGGGTCAGGCGATGCAGATCCAGGGGTTCGCCGGCATCCCGCTGGACATCAGCGACTTCCCCACCCGGCACAACCACGGGCTCGCGCTGTGGCAGAGCCACATCGAGCGCATCCTTGCCGGCTGGGTCGCCGAGCTGGAGGTCCCGGTGCTGCGCGGCCGCGAGGTGACGGGATGCAGGCAGGACGCCACCGGCGTCGACGTCGAGGTGGCTGGACAGCCGGCGCTGCGGGCCACGTACCTCGTCGGCTGCGACGGCGGACGCAGCCGGGTCCGCACCGCGGCCGGCATCGCGTTCCCGGGGCTGGATCCCTCGACCAGCTGGCTGATCGCCGAGGTGGAGATGACCGAGGCGCCCGCGATCGGCATGCGCCCGGAGGGCGGCGGGATCGGGCCGGTCGACGTGCACGGAGGTGGCGGCCCGTATCGGGTCGTGCTGAAGCAGCCGCCCGACGACGAGGCCGGCGATCCCACCCTGCAGGATCTCCGCGCGGCACTCGTCGCCACCTACGGCACCGACTACGGCGTGCACCACCCGACCTGGATCTCCCGGTTCACCGACGCGACCCGGCAGGCGGCGTCCTACCGCCGGGGCCGCGTCCTGGTGGCGGGCGACGCCGCACACGTGCACCCGCCACAGGGTGGCCAGGGCCTCAACACCGGCGTGCAGGATGCGGTCAACCTGGGTTGGAAGCTGGCGCAGGTGGTCGCCGGGACGTCACCCGAGCGCCTCCTGGACACCTACCACGCCGAACGGCATCCCGTCGCCGCCCGGGTGCTGCACAACACGATGGCGCAGGTCGCGCTCAGCACGTCCGGTGAGCGTCACCAGGCGCTCCGCGACACCATGACCGAACTGCTCGGCCTGGACGAGCCGCGCCGGCGTGTCGCCGCGATGCTCAGCGGTCTGGACGTCCACTACGACCTCGGCGAGGGTCACCCGCTGCTCGGGCGGCGGATGCCTGATCTCGAGCTGGTCACCCCCGCCGGCCGCCGGCGCCTGTTCACTCTGCTGCACGACGCCCGGCCGCTGCTGCTGGATCTGCGTGGCCGCGGTGACCTCGACGTCGCGCCCTGGGCCGATCCGGTCCGGGTGGTCGAGGCCGAGCCGGTCGACACGTTGGCGCTCCCCGTCCTGGGCGCCGTACCCGTTCCCGAAGCCGTCCTGGTCCGTCCCGACGGTCACGTCGCGTGGGTGGCAAGCGGCCCCACCGACTCCGGGCTGCGGGAGGCGCTGACCACCTGGTTCGGGCCCGCCGGGCAGGGCGGCGACGTGCCCGGTCAGCCGTCGGAGCCGCGTCCGTCGGTGTCGTCGGGCGGGCGGCGCAGCCGGCGTTCGAGCTCCTGCATGAACGCCGGGTCGTCGTCGGGGCCGCGGGGCGCGTCGCGGCGAGGTGGCGGCGGGCCGCCGGGACGGCGGGTCGAGGGATGGGGCCGCACCGGGTTGCCGCGGGTCGAGTAGCGGTACCCCGTCGGGCGCCGCGACGAGCGGCTGCCCGGGGCGACGCCGGCCGTCTCCGGACGGCCGGCCACGAACCAGGCGATGCCACCGATCAACGGCACGAAGATCACCAGGAGCAGCCAGACCAGTTTCGGCAGGTTCCGGGTCAGCGCCGCGTCGGTCAGGATCACGTCCAGCACGCAGTACAGCGTGAAGAGGAACATCAGCAGCGACCCGCCGTGCAGCAACACGCCCCCCTCGGTTCCTCTACCGCTCGGGAGTGTAGGTCGCGGGCGGTCGTCGCCGCCCGGGCTTCGCGGACCAGTTCCCGCCGCGGCTCGGGGCGCCGGTACCCGCCCGAGGAAGTGCCGTCAGGCCGGCTGGTACCAGGCCCGGGCGGCCAGCCACCCGATCGCCCAGTCGAGCAGGTCGTCCTCGCCGACCACCTGCAGCGTGCCCAGCAGCTGCTCGGTCGAAGGCAGCGTGCGGTCGAGCAGCTGGGCGAAGCCGGGCGTGTCCAGCCAACGGGCGTGGGCGGGGTCGACCGTGAAGGGGCCGAGCTCGAGCGAGCCGTCGCACGCCGCACGGTGGACCGTCTCCCAGCTCACCTCGCCGTCGCCGAGCCCGGCACCCAGCGGCGGGCGCGCGGCGACGTCGCGCAGCTCGTCCGGTTCGACCTCCCGGGGGCCGTCGGCGGCGTCGAATCGCTCGACCGCGTCGCCGGTGACCGCCAGCAGCCAGGTCCGTGCGAACAGGTCCGTGATCGGTGGCACGTCCGCCAGCGACGGCAGGCCGAACGCCCGGCGGGCCGTGTTCGCGGCGGTGTCGCGCGGCCGCAGCGCCTGCGCGTCGGTGTCGGCCGGGTTCGCGGTGGACCAGGACGCCAGTTCGCTGGCGCCCAGCGGCCGGTAGACGCCGACCTCCTCGCCGTCACGCAGCACGCACACGAGCTGCTGCAGGGTCACCACCTCGCCGCCGTCGGGGCCGGCGACGTCCTCCGCGGTCACCACCACGAGGCCGTCGGCCTCCGCGGGCGCCTCGAGGACGCCGTTGTCGTGCAGGGTGACGTCCACCAGCGACACCGCACCGTCGCCGGTGGCCTGCAGGGCCACGATCGCGCGCGCATCGGGATCCACCGGGCCGAGCTGGTCGTGCAGCTGCCGCAGCACGTCCAGGGTGGTGGTGGTGTCGAGCCGGGACGGTGGCACCGGGCACCTCCTCGCGCCGTCGGTCGGGACCCGGCGACCCTAGC